>JAXHUS010000379.1:0-2348 GCA_034189305.1 Thermodesulfobacteriota bacterium
AAGATAAGATTTATAATTATAACATCTGACCAGATGGTTTTTTGAGACGTCAATAAGGTCGGGCTCCTTCTCCTTGCAAGGGGGTAAAACCACCGGACATCTCGGATTAAATTTGCATCCCAGGGGAATATCCAGAAAATCCGGGACATTTCCTTCTATTGTATTGAGCTTTCCGGATGTATTAAACTGGGGCAGGGAATTTAATAAACCTATCGTGTATGGATGCAGGGGATTATTAAATATATCCGTTACTTTTGCAAACTCCTGTATTTTCCCTGTATACATTACGGCAACCCGGTCCGCCATTTCACTTACCACCCCTAAATCATGGGTAATTAGAATAATAGACATGTTGAGGGCTTCTTTCAGTTTTAAAAGGAGGTCTAAAATTTGAGACTGTATGCTTACATCAAGGGCTGTTGTCGGCTCATCGGCAATAAGCAAAGAAGGCGTGCAGCTTATAGCCATGGCAATCATTGCCCTTTGAAGCATACCCCCACTTAGCTGATGGGGATAACTTTTCATTATTTCCTTAGGCCCCGGCATTCCTACCTGATCTAAAAGTTCTACAGATTTTTCAAATGCCTCCTTTTTTCTTAAGCCCTTATGCAGGACAAGGGATTCTATGATCTGATTTCCAATAGTAAAAACAGGATTAAGGGAAGTCATGGGCTCCTGAAAGATCATAGATATTCTGTTTCCCCTTATCTTTCTCAAATCTTTTTCGGATAAAGACAAAAGATTTTCCCCAAAGAAATTAACCTCTCCGGCAACAATCTTTCCGGGAGGTGAAGGGACAAGTCCTAAAATAGAAAGGGCAAGAACACTTTTCCCGCAGCCCGATTCTCCAACAAGCCCCAATATTTCACCCTTTTTAAATGAAAGATCAACCCCGTCCACCGCAGGGATCCTGCCATATTCCGTAAAAAAATATGTTTTCAGATTTTTTATCTCTAATATTGTTTCAGCGGTCAAGCTTATCTTCCTCGCAAACGCGGGTCCAGAGCATCTCGCAGACCCTCTCCCAATAAATTGAATGAAAGGACGGCAAAGAGTATTGCCATGCCGGGAAAGAATGTCAGCCACCATGCGTCAAAAATATATAACCTTCCCTCTGTCAGTATATTACCCCAGCTTGGTTCCGGGGGTTGCACCCCGAAGCCCAAAAAACTCAGGCCCGCTTCTACCAGTATGGCGCTTGCAATCCCTAAAGTAGCGGAAACAATTACAGGGGCCAGGGCATTTGGAAGGATATGGCGAAAGATTATCCTGACATCCAATGTACCCAGAGCACGTGCTGCCTGAACAAATTCCCTCTCCTTTAAGGACAGAAACTCCGCCCGAACAAGACGGGCTGTTCCCATCCAGCTTGTAATGCCTATAACCATCATAATATTAATAATGCTGGGGCCTACCAGGGCAACAACCGTTAGAATTAAAAAGAACGTCGGAAAACAGAGCATCATATCCACAAACCTCATTAAGATAATATCAATAATTCCCCCATAAAATCCACTTACGGCTCCAATGATGATACCAATAATAATGGATATGGAAACAGCAAAAAATCCTACCAGAAGGGATATTTTAGCCCCGTATAACATGCGGCTTAAAATATCCCTTCCAAGATTGTCGGTACCCAGAAAATGATCTCTGGACGGGGGGTGGAATTTTTTGACAATGTTTGTTGCAAACGGATCGTATGGTGCAATTAAGGGGGCAAAAATAGCAATAATTAAAATTACAAAGATTAAAAAAAGCCCGAATAGTGCCAGTTTATTTCTTTTAAAATAAAGCCAGAAGCCGGTATAGTTTTCCTTCATAAGTCCTTTTCTATTGATACCTTATCCTTGGATCCACCCATGCATAAAGAATATCTGAAAGCAGGTTCCCAAAAAGAACAAGTACTGCTGCAATGAAATTAATCGTCATAATTACTGAATAATCCCTGGAAAGAATTGCCTGGTAAGCCATCCTTCCAATCCCGGGCCATGCAAAAACCGTTTCAATGATTACAGAACCTCCGATAAGACCGGGTATTAAAAAACCAATTAAGGTCACAATGGGAAGGAGGGCATTTCTTAAAGCATGCCTGTAATGTATCTCGTCCTCGGACAGCCCCTTTGACCGTGCCGTTCTTATATAATCCTGTCTTATGACCTCAAGCATGCTTGAACGGGCGTAACGGGAAATAGCCCCTATTCCGGATACAGCAAGAACAATGGATGGCAGGACCAGATGGGCAAGGCGGTCAAAAAAAAGGGGGGATAAATCCTGGGTTTCCATGACAAAACTCCTGATCCCGAGAACCGGAAAGCCGAAAAGCTTGACGGTTCCTAAAATAAGAA
>JAXHUS010000038.1:0-3161 GCA_034189305.1 Thermodesulfobacteriota bacterium
ATAGACCGATGGGGCATCTCGTATATCATTTGTTTTGGGTTTAAATGAAAGTCCCCATATGGCAACTTGTTTATCTTTAAGTTTTCCAGAAAAAAAATTATATATTTTTTTCAATAAAATTTCTCTCTGCTTATCATTCACTGATTTTACAGCATTCATAATTTCCAGGTCATACCCTTTTTTTTGAGCTGTATTAATTATTGCCTTTATATCCTTAGGAAAACAGGAGCCACCAAAACCCACCCCGGGGAAGAGGAAATATGGACCAATCCTTGGATCCGAACCAATCCCCCTTCGTACCTTATCTATGTCCGCCCCTACCAATTCACATAAATTAGCCATTTCATTCATAAAGGATATTTTAGTGGCAAGAAGGGCATTAGCAGCATATTTAGTCATTTCAGCACTTTTTATATCCATTATCAGGATTGGTTTTCCAGTTCGAACAAAGGGTGAATATATTTCTTTTATGATTCCGGCTACCTTATCATCATTTGCCCCGATAATTACTCTGTCGGGTTTCATAAAATCTTCAACGGCGGTCCCTTCTTTTAGAAACTCCGGGTTAGAGACTATATCAAAAGAACAGACAGTCCATTTATTAATTATTTCTCTAATTTTTTCTGTGGTACCAACAGGAGCTGTACTTTTTGCAATCACAACTTTATATCCGTCCATTGCCTTTCCAATTTCTTCAGCAGATTTAAATACATAAGATAGGTTTGCTTCTCCACTCCTTAAGGAGGGAGTTCCAACACAAATAAATATTATAAGGGAATTTTCTACTGCTTCCTTAATATTATTTGTAAAAACCAACCTCCCCTCTTTAACATTTCTTTTTACAATCTCTTCTAAACCCGGTTCATAAAAAGGTATTTTTCCTGAAGTTAGACTTTCTATTCTCTTAGAATCAACATCCACACAAATTACGTCGTTTCCAGTTTCGGCAAAACAACTACCCGTAACCAAACCAACATAACCTGTACCAATTATAGCAAAATTCATATTTCAAATTACCTAATTATTTTTTAAATATTCTGTCAGGCCTTTTTCCCAATCAGGCATATTACACCCTGTAAGCCTATAAAACATATTGTTGTCTAATCGAGAATCTTCCGGACGAATAGCTGGCCGTCCAAGCTCTTTACTTGTTACTGGATTAACCTCTACATCTTTTATACCGGAAAATTCCAAAATCTTAAGGGCGAAATCATACCAGGTACAGCTCCCTGTATTTGTTATATGCAATATTCCCCTCGCATTACTGCCAAGAAGTAGTTTTACCGCCTTGCTTAAGTGGCGGGTATAAGTAGGAGATCCTTTTTGGTCATTAACTATATTTAATACCTTTTTCGCCTTTGCCTGTTCAAGCACACTATCCACAAAATTCGGGCCATTATTTCCATAAAGCCATGAGGTACGGATGATTAAATAATTTTCAAAAACATCTTTTATCAATCTCTCCCCTTTTAGTTTGGAAAGTCCGTACTGGTTTAAAGGGGATGGAATATCCTCTTCTTTATAAGGTTCTTTTTTGCAGCCGTTAAAAATATAATCCGTACTGAAACTTATCAGGAATGCATCGCTCTCTTTACATGCAACAGCCAGATTTTCCACACCATAAGCATTTACCAGAAATGCCCTGTCCTTCTCTTTTTCACATAAGTCTACATGGGTAAAGGCTGCCGAATTAATTACAATTTCCGGTTTTAACGAAGTAATAGTATTGATACACCAATCTTTCCTGGTAATATCAAAGTCATTGATATATTTATAATTAACGGGACAGTCTTTTTTAAGAACTGAAACAAGATCATAACCCAGCATACCACCTGCCCCAATAATCAACACTGTAAAGTTACCATTAAAAAAAATCCCCCTATACAAAATTATGTACCTCTTTATAAAACTTTTTATAATAAGTAAGATACTTTCCGCTTTTTATCTTTTCCCACCAGGATCTATTTTTAAGATACCACTCTAAAGTCTTTTTTATCCCCGTCTCAAAAGAAAACTTTGGTTGCCAGCCAAGCTCATTTCCAATTTTATTAATATCAAGGGCATAACGCCTGTCGTGACCAGGTCTATCTTTTACAAATTTAATTAGTGTTTCCGGTTTTTTGAGATGTTTTAAAATAGTTATTGTAATTTCAAGATTTGTTTTTTCACATTTTCCACCGATATTATATATTTCACCCTCTTTTCCTTTTTCTAAGATAAGAGAAATAGCCTCACAATTATCTTCTACATACAACCAGTCACGAACATTCATACCATCACCATAAAGGGGAAGGGGCCAATCATATACAGCATTTGTTATAAAAAGAGGTATCAACTTTTCAGGAAACTGATATGGGCCGTAATTATTGGATGACCTGGTTATGATTACGGGAAGCTTATATGTTTCATAATATGATCTCACTAGAAGGTCTGCACCTGCTTTACTTGCTGAATAAGGACTATTTGGAAGCAAGGGATGATTTTCACGAAATTTACCTTTTGGTCCTAAAGTTCCATAGACCTCATCAGTGGAAATCTGTATAAATTTAGAAATTTCGTTTCTTCTGGATGCATCGAGTAAAACCTGGGTTCCCTGTATATTTGTCTTTATAAAGAGTTTTGAATTTTGTATGCTTCTATCTACATGTGATTCAGCGGCAAAATTTATAACACAATCAGGCTTAAATGTCTTAAATATTTCTTCTACTTTTTTGTTAGTTGCAATATCTCCCTTAATGAAAAAATGTCGTTTGTTATATGGGTGACTTTTATTAAAAAGGGGGGTTAAATTATCCAGGTTCCCCGCATATGTTAATTTATCTATATTTATAATTTCTGCCCGGGGATTTCTTTTTAGATAATAGTATATAAAATTCGACCCTATAAAACCAGAACCACCGGCAACCAAAATCCGCATCTTAACGTCAACCATCCTTACGGGACCAATTATAAGGAATTTCGTTGTTGTGCGGGGCTACACGAAATTCATCCGGTCTTTCGTAATTATATGGTTCTGTTGGACAATTAATAACCAGGGCTTCCTTTTTACTAATACATTTAAAACCATGGTATACAAATGGCGGAATGGTGATTAAAAGGGGAGCATGCTCACCAATAAAGAATTCATTTATTTCCCCATAGGTGGAAGAATCGTCTCTATT
>JAXHUS010000380.1:0-2953 GCA_034189305.1 Thermodesulfobacteriota bacterium
TTGCCTTTGAAAAGGCATACAGTGTAGCAATAAAATACGATGGCAAAACTGTTATAGGCGCCGATACTATTGTTGTAACAGATGGAGAAATTCTTGGCAAACCAGAAGGTGAATCTATGGCAAAAATTATGTTACAGAAATTGAGCGGAAAGAAACACAAGGTTTTGACCGGATTATGTGTTTTAAACTTAAAAAATAAAAAAATATTAAAAAAAGTTGTTGAAAGCTTTGTGGTAATAAAAGAACTAACCTTAAAGGAAATCGACAGCTATGTGGCAACGGGGGAGCCTCTTGATAAGGCCGGTTCTTACGCAATCCAGGGTATTGGTGCTTTTTTAGTGAGGGATATATATGGTTCATACAGTAATGTGGTAGGACTTCCAGCATGCGAATTGATTGAGATGCTGCTTGAAATTGAGGCAATTAAGAGCTTTCCGTAAATGTCGGTAGAATGGTCAGTTGTTGGTTGTCATCTGTCAGTTGTTTTTTTCCAATTGAATTGATATTAGCCCCTAATTTAGGGGTAAGTTCATTAATCAACTCTTTAAATTTATTTATCTCTCTCTCAGATAAAAAGATCAGCTATTTTTTCTGCCAGTTGATAAATACGTAGATTTTCAAAATCCATCCTTACCATATTATGAGTTGATTGACTCTTTTAATCTTTTTCAACGGACAACTTGACAACAAACAACGGACATTATCTAATATTCTATTCAATTGGTTTTGAAAATATCTCTTCTTCAATTATCGGCTTTCCCTCCTTTTCCGGTTCAAAACTTATAGGCTCGGTTCCTTCTCTGTAACATTCAAAAATTTTATCTTTAGATTCAGACGTTGGCAGAGTTCCTGTTTTTGGGTCAATTTTAACAAAAACAATACCATCTGAAACTTTGAATGGAAAAATCTTCCTGCCTTTAAGGGCCTCCTGCATAAAGGAAAGCCAGATTGGTGCTGCTGCCGCCGCCCCGGTTTCTTTTTCTCCTAAAGGTGAGTTATCGTCAAATCCCACCCATACCCCGGCTAAAAGTTTTGGTGTAAAACCAATAAACCATGCATCTCTATATTCATTACTTGTGCCGGTTTTTCCTGCACAGGGTCTTTTAAGTGCTTGCATTTTCCTTCCGGTCCCTTCTTTTATTACACTTTCAAGGAGACTTGTAATAATATAGGCAGTCTGCGGACTTATTATCTCATCTATCTTTGGATGGTTCTCCTCAAGAACATTTCCATTACAATCAAAAATTTTAGTAATAAACATAGGGGTCGCTTTATTCCCTTTTGCAGGGAAGATTCCATATGCAGAAGTTAGTTCTAAAAGAGAGACACCTGAGGAACCAAGGGCTAAAGACAGATCCGGATTCAAAGTAGAATTTATTCCCATACGATGGGCATAATTAATAACATAATCGATACCAATATCCTGTAAAATTTTAACAGTTACTACATTTCTTGATTTAGAAAGGGCACATCTTATGCCTGTTGGGCCAAGAAAGGTTCTGTCATAATTCAGGGGCTCCCATAGAACTCTATCTTCAGAATTTTCAAATATTATTGGTGAATCTATGATTATAGTGGACGGTGTATATTTTCTATCCATAGCAGCACTGTAAATTATTGGTTTAAAAGCTGAACCAGGCTGCCTATTGGCATTTATAGCACGGTTAAATTTGCTTTCAGAAAAGCTACGGCCGCCAACCAGTGCTTTTATATGGCCATTATATGGATCAATACAGACAAGAGCCCCCTGGATTTTTAACCTTTCAGCTTTAGGTGGTTCTTCTGTTATGGAAATATCTTTTGCATAATCTTCACTGTGTCTTGTTTCATAAGATTCAAGCCCTTTTTCCACTGCACTGTTTGCTGCCTTTTGCATATTGATATCCAGGGTTGTAAAAACTTTAAGGCCGCCTGTATAAAGAACTTTTTCTCCATACTTCTTCTCAAGATATCTTCGAATATGCTCTATAAAATATGGAGCAAGCTTTGTTTTACCCCTTTCTGCAGGATTGATAACAAGTGGAGTTTTAATTGCCTCGGCCATTTCCTCTTCTGTTATAATACCTATCTCCTGCATTCTTTTAAGCACATATTTCTGCCTTTTTTTTGCACGGTCAAAATGGTTTATAGGGGAAAAGGCATTAGGGGCCGGGGCAAGGCCTGCAACTAAAGTCATTTCGGCCATATTTAACTCATCCATAGATTTATTAAAGTACGTTTTTACTGCTGCGGCAACTCCATATGCACCATGACCGAGATATATCTGATTTAAATAAAGAAAAAGAATGTCTTCTTTGGTAAGATATTTCTCAATTCTACTGGCAAGCAGGATTTCTTTGATTTTACGTGTCAGGCTTTTTTCAGGCGTAAGAAAAAAGGATTTTACTACCTGTTGCGTTATTGTACTGCCCCCCTGTTTTATTTCCATAGCTTCAAGGTCTTTATATGCTGCCCTTATAATGCTTAATAAATCTACCCCCTCATGGGTAAAAAACTGATCATCTTCAGCAGATATAAAGGCTGCCTGTAATTTTTTGGGAATCTCTTCAAGGGGTGTAATATACCTTCTTTCAGTAAAGAATTCACCAATCAAGTCACCGGACGAAGAATAGATTTTCGTTACAAGTTTTGGATGGTAATCTTTAAGTGATGATAGGTGAGGCAAATCATGACTGAAATATATATACGCACCAATTAAAATGCCTGAAGGAATGATAATAAAAATAAACAAAATGGAGAGGAAAAAATAGAGGATTTTTTTTCTTTTAGGACGAGAAACAGTCCTTCTTCTATAACGAGAATATTTCCTGCGCCTTGAATTTTTAAAAAAACTCATACGTTAAGTTTGTTGATAGTTGTTAGTAGTGAGTTGTTAACAAATATGGCATTGAATTAATAATTAGACGGTTAAGTCATCCATCGCAGCAGATCGGATATCTCGGCTTACAATTGG
>JAXHUS010000381.1:0-8612 GCA_034189305.1 Thermodesulfobacteriota bacterium
GGCGGCGGTATTGCGTTAGCAGCAGGATTTAAGAATACCGGTCTTGCCGGATGGATTGGAAACAATTTGCAATTACTTTCCCATGTGCCTATTATTGCTATGATAATGATCACCTGTTTTCTGCTGACTTTTCTCACAGAGGTAACATCAAATACTGCTACATCTACTATTTTTATGCCAATACTGGCTGCTACTGCTTTAATTATGGGTGTACATCCTTTTTTATTAATGGTTCCTGCCACTCTATCCGCTTCCTGCGCCTTTATGCTTCCCGTTGCCACTCCACCCAATGCAATTGTTTTCGGCTCCGGTTGTGTTACAATTCCACAGATGGTTACAGCCGGTGTGGGTTTAAATTTTATCGGGATTATAATTGTTACGGCCATTGTTTATCTTATTGCTATCCCGGCTTTTGGAATTATGTTAACCCAATTGCCGGCATGGGTACCATAATAAAATATTTAACGTAAAAGAATTCTTATATAAATAATTTGTATAGGTATGGACAGGATGATGATAGAAGTTAATTTTATAAGAAATGAAAATAATTATCATAAAAAGGGAGATATGGCAATTATAATCCCTCCTAAAAGCCTTGAAGTGCCAAGCGCTATTCAGGTCTTTCCCCGCTCTCCCGCTCCTGATAGATGGACTTTAGTTTCCATATCCCAGGTGGCAAAAGTTATGTGGGAAGAAGGGGATGAAAATTTTATCTCAAATATTTATGAATGTGAATTGTTTACAGAAGAAGATAAAATTGAAATAATTAATGGGATACTTATATTTAAACCTTCAGGCGGATTGTTAATATTGAATTTTGAAGAGCATCCGGGACCCTTTTTAAGGGAAGCTCATAAGTTCTTTACACGCAACGTAAGGCTTGATGTTCCATAAATGATGATTGATTAAGATTGTTTATATATTATATAGAATAATTAATGAGTCATTCAACTCCATTAATTATGTTCACAGCCTCAAACAGATCTCCAAATGCATAGAAATCAACCGTTACAAAGTTTGGAACTTTTCCTGTAGTATCCCGGCATTCTTCCAGCCGGTTTATCAAGAATGGATTAAAATTGACCTGTAAGGAAAGCGTTCTCCTTGCCAGAGGTTTGGTTAAAAAGTGGTTTATTATGAAAAGGTCGTTATCAGGATCTCCACGGTTAAAATCACAGGTGAGGTCGGACCGTTCCTTATTATCCCAGTGAGTTTCAACAGCAAATTCCCATACATCATGGTACCAGTCCGGGGAACCCCCGTCTTTGTCCGTAAACACCACAAGTCTTTTATTATTCTGGATCATTTCCGCCAGCGTGGGCCACATCTCTCCTTCTGTCTGTGAATGGACATAGCTAATGAGTCCGCTTTCATCAAAAGCGTCCACAACCGGTTCATGATCGACATAACATTCGAAAATGAGTGTAACAACCTCCCTGGGATTGTTATCCAGAAATTCCTTAACATAACCAAGCACATCTACCAGAGGCTCACCCCCCAGGCTGCAATATCCATGACATACATAGATTTCGTCCTTTAACCACGGTCTTATACCATTAAATTCGTAAATGTCAATCATTAAACCTCTTACCCCGTCTTCCAGCTGGCGGGTTATGGGAAATTGCTGATTGGGGGGAAACCAGAATTCAGGGCCGTATGCATAGTCAAAGGCGTTGTGGGTCGTTGGATAGGCGACTTCATCGTATCTTTTGCTGCATAGTTCAGGATATCCATTACAGGGCAAATCATCGGCATGTAAAGCTATAAAATCAAAAAGGCTTATATTAAACAAGAATATTAATATAAAAAATAAGTTTTTGTTGTAATGCCAGATATTTTTTAACATGTAAACCACCTTTCTTTAATTATAATTCATAAAAATAACTTTTCTTGTTTCTCGAATATTATAAATTATTTTAATAACTGACTCATCTTTGTTAAATTTAAAATTTAAACTGATACCGAAACTTAATGGAACAGTATGGCCACTATAAATTGTCTTTTATATATTCCATATGCAATGATTGCTTGTAACCAAAGAATCATTCAAGGGCCCGAAAATTTAAGCAATATTTTTTATCCTCTAAGGGATTTAGTAATTTCATATTAACTAATTTCTTTAAATCACGCCTTGCCGTCTGTTTGGAAACCTTTCTGTACAGAATAGAGAATGGATTTTTTTCCTGTAGATCTTTTAAGGTAAATTCGATAGGGTTATCAAGAAGTAACGAAAGCAGATCAAATTGTCGTTTCGTAATAGATTTTTTTTGCTTTTCAAAAGAATAAAAGTCTCTCAAAGAGAATTTTCTTATAAAATTTATTATTAAGTTTTTTATGCCTTTGAGACTTTCAACTGATGCGGTTAACATGAACTCAATAAATGGAGTTACATCTTTTTTAAGCCTGATGCTTTTTGAAAAAGAAATATAATAATCATCGACATTCTTATAGTAATAATTCGACAACTCTTTTGGCACATATTTTATGTTTGAAGATTGAAGCAGCATAGCTTCAATGAGTCTTGCAGTCCTTCCATTCCCATCCCAGAATGGGTGTATAAGGCAAAGGTGATAATGCGCCAATGCCGCACGAATGAAGGGGCTAAGGACTAAAATATCTTCACTGTTTATCCAGATAATAAACTCCGTCATCAGTTTTTTTATGTCATCTAAAATCCTGGGAGGAGTATGTTCCCCTCCATGGGCTTTATCTCCCCCATAAACTATCCCATTGCGGTATTGCCCCGGCACATTATTTTCATCCGGGATGTCGCTGGTTATAATTTTGTGTAATTCTTTGATAATTTCATCAGTTAAAATAAATGGGTATCTATCAAATTATAATTAAAGAAGAAATGCAAAAAACATAATGAAATAAAAAGAATATTTATTCTCAAAAAGCTTACTCTATATTTAATCTTTATACCAGACACTTATTTCTTTGACAAATAAATTCAATTAATTATAATATTTACTTCAGATTTCAGGCATGGGAAGATTACAGGTCTTATGGTAATAAGACAAAGATAATTACCGCCATCTATTGGAAAATAAAAAGTAAAAACTGAAGAAAAGGAGCTTTTTCATTTTGCGATTTTCCTTCTAAATTCTAAATTTAAGGTATAGGAATTTCCTTTTGCCGGCTTATAAATATTCGTCAAAGGGTTAGGGTTGTGCAACTCGTTTCGGTACTCAGGCTTAGCAAACAGCAGGCTTAAGCCTGCTGTTGTTGAAGAACAACGTAACCGATAGATCATAGGCGTTATCTTGAAAATTTTTAATGAATTTTAAACAGATAATTAAGGGGTGACAATCATGTCAAAAAATTTGTTTATTACCGCCACTGAAGCAAGGAGCGGAAAATCAGCCATTTCTTTGGGAGTGATGGAATTGCTGCTTAGAAAGATTGATAAAGTCGGATTTTTCCGTCCTTTTATAAACGTGAATTCGGGCTCTAAGAAAAAAGATAATGATATAAAGTTGATTTCCTCTTATTTTAACTTAAAAATTCCTTACAAAAAGATGTTTGCATATACAATAACAGAAGCAAATAATTTGATTACCCTTGGTAGACAGGAGGAACTACTGGATGGAATTTTTAATAAATACAAGGAAATAGAGAAAAATCACGATTTTGTTTTGTGTGAAGGTACCGACTTTGAAGGTGCAACATCTGCCTTTGAATTCGACATTAATGCTGAGGTTGCCAACAACCTGGGATGTCCTGTTATGTTGGTTGCAAATGCAAACCGGAAAACCATAGATGAAACCATCAGTTCCATTGAAATGTCCATCGAATCCTTATTAGATAAAAGATGCAAAATAATTGCCACAATGGTTAATCGAATAGATATAGACAAAGAAGCGGTGATTATGAAACGATTGAAAGAAAAGCGGTTCAGTTTTGATCAATTAATTTACACAATACCCGATGAAAAATCCCTTGGAAATCCTACGGTTGGAGAAATTGCCAGAATACTGAATGCCAGAATTTTATATGGCAAAGAGCAGCTAAACAGGCATGTTTACAGTTTTACTGTTGCGGCAATGGAATTGCGGAACTTTCTGGAAAGGATCGAGGATGGCACTTTGATTATTACCCCTGGAGACAGGTCGGACGTCATTGTTGCATGTCTTTCCGCCGGTTTGTCAATGTCCATGCCGAATATTGCCGGGATAATCTTAACGGGTGGTTTAAAACCGGAAGGAATGGTACGTAAATTAATCGAAGGGTTTTCAGGTATTGTACCTATCCTTAGTGTGGAAATGAATACTTTTCCTACAGCAAGAATAGTTGATAATATCCATGCGGGGATATCACCGGATGACAGCCGGAAGATAACCCATGCCCTGGGAGTTTTTGAAAAAAATATTAATATCGAAGAATTGGGAGGAAAAATCATCCAAACTCAAAGCACTATCGTCACTCCAAAGATGTTTGAATACGGACTGCTTCAAAGGGCCCGTTCAAACATACAGCATATTGTACTGCCCGAAGGTGAAGAAGAACGGATATTAAGGGCATCTGAGATTTTGTTACGAAGGAATGTGGTGCGTTTGACCTTACTGGGAAACGAACAAAAAATTCATGAGAAAATTGCCCGGCTGGGATTGCGTATGGAAGGAATTAACATTATTGAACCCCAGAAATCTTCTTTTTTTGACGATTATATCAGGGCCTATTATGATTTAAGAAAACATAAGGGCATTACAATGGAAATCGCCGGGGATACCATAAGCGATGTCAGCTTCTTCGGAACTATGATGATCTATAAAGGTCATGCCGACGGATTGGTTTCGGGTGCGGTTCATACCACCCAGGCCACAATTCGGCCCGCCTTTGAAATCATTAAGACAAAACCGGGTTTCTCTATAGTTTCCAGTGTATTTCTCATGTGTTTGAAGGACAGGGTTCTTGTTTACGGAGACTGTGCGGTGAATCCGGATCCAAATGCAAAACAATTGGCTGAAATCGCTATCAGTTCTGCACAAACAGCGAAAATTTTCGGTATTGAACCCAGGGTAGCCATGTTGTCCTATTCGACCGGGGAATCAGGCAAGGGAGAAGATGTTGAAAAAGTCCGGGAGGCAACCAGAATTGCCGGAAAAATATCTGAAGAATCTAACCTGAATCTGAAACTGGAGGGACCCATCCAGTATGATGCCGCAGCCGATCCCGGGGTGGCAAGGATCAAAATGCCGAAAAGTGAAGTTGCGGGCAAGGCCACGGTTTTTATTTTCCCTGATTTAAATACCGGAAATAATACTTATAAGGCTGTACAGAGATCAGCAGGGGCAGTTGCTGTCGGCCCTGTACTGCAGGGACTCAATAAGCCGGTAAATGACTTGAGTCGTGGATGTACAATTCCGGATATTATCAATACCGTCGCTATTACCGCGATTCAAGCCCAGTCAGAGAAAGGATTGTTTTGAAAATACTTGTAATCAATACGGGAAGTTCCTCAATTAAATATCAATTGTTCGACATGGAACGTCAAAGGGTTCTGGCGGCAGGAGTCGTTGAAAGGATCGGTGAGGCACAAAGTATATTGACCCACAATAAAATTTTAGAAAATGGGGAGAATCTGAAAAGGGTAGGGGAGGGTGTTATTAATAACCATCATGAGGGACTTGACCGGATCGTGGATTTGCTTACCGATGCAAGATATGGTGTATTACAAAGTAAATCCGAGATATCAGCGGTAGGACATCGGGTTGTCCATGGCGGAGAAACTTTTCACTCCCCGACAATTATTGATGAGAAAGTAATTGCTGCAATAAGGGAAAATATTCCCCTTGCGCCTCTGCATAATCCCCCCAACCTGACAGGAATTGAGGTGGCTAAAGCTGTATTTCCGGATTCCCCTCAAGTTGCTGTATTTGATACGGCCTTCCACCAGACCATTCCTACAAAGGCCTTTCTCTATGCCCTTCCCTATGAATTGTACAAAAAGGACAAAGTACGAAGATACGGTTTCCACGGAACTTCCCATTCCTACGTTGCCCAGAGGGCAGCCGATTATTTAGGTCAACCTTTAAATAGATTGAATTTGATCACAATCCACTTAGGAAACGGCGCCAGTATGGCAGCGTTGAAAAACGGCAGGTGCATAGATACCACTATGGGAATGACCCCCCTTGAAGGATTGGTGATGGGAACGCGCTGCGGCGATGTGGATCCTGCCCTTCCTTTCTTTCTTGCAGATCATCTTAAGATGTCCCTTCGAGAAATTGACACGTTACTTAACAAAGAGAGTGGTCTGAAGGGAATATGTGGAACTAACGATATGCGAGAAGTAATGGAGAAAAAAAATGCAGGTGATCCCCTATCAAAAATTGCGATTGAGATTTATTGCTATCGAATTAAGAAATATATAGGCGCTTATTTTGCAGTTCTGGAAAGCCTTGACGGTCTTATTTTTACGGCAGGCATCGGGGAAAACTCACCGGAAATTCGTAAATTATGCTGCCACGGATTAAGTAAATTAGGCATTAAATTAGACCCTGACAGAAATAGTGAAACCGAAAAGGAAATAAGCCAGATCAATTCTCCTGAAAGTGATGTTAAAATCCTGATAATTCCCACCAATGAAGAATTAAAAATCGCCGGAGAAACAAAAAAGGTGATTGATTCTCAAAATTTGAAACTCCGAACCATAAATAATTTTGGAGAACTATTGTGAACCTTACAACACTAAAAGAATGGAAAGAACTTACATCGCATTTTGAAAAAATAAAGAATGTTCATATTAAAGAATTGTTTGAAAAAGATGCAAAAAGGTCGAAGAAATTCACTCTTGAGGCTTTGGGCCTTTATGTGGACATATCAAAAAACCGGATTACGGACGAAACCATGAAATTGCTTTTAAATCTGGCAAAGGCTGCCGGTTTGAAAAATGCAATAAATGATATGTTTGAAGGTAAAAAGATAAATGAGACGGAAGATCGAGCGGTCCTTCATGTTGCTTTAAGAAGCCCTTCCAACAAGTCCGTATATGTTGATGGAAAGGATGTAATGCCTGATATTAATGGCGTTCTTGAAAAGATGGCTGATTTTTCAGTAAGGGTACGTTCCGGCCAGTGGAAGGGATTTACAGGAAAAAGAATAAAAAACATAATAAACATAGGAATAGGTGGTTCTGACCTGGGACCTGCTTTTGTTTGTGAGGCTTTAAAGTATTATTCCCAACGGAATCTTAACGTTAACTTCGTTTCTAACGTTGATTCCAGCCATATTGTGGAAACATTAATTGATAAGTCTCCGGAAGAGACTCTTTTTATTATTGCTTCAAAGACTTTTACAACCCAGGAGACGATGACAAATGCGGATACCGCCCGAAGGTGGGTCCTTTCGCATATAAAGGATGAAAAGGCTATTGCATCTCATTTTGTTGCACTTTCCACCAATGAGAATGGGGTAAAGGAATTCGGAATAAATCCTGAAAATATGTTTGTTTTCTGGGATTGGGTGGGGGGCAGATATTCTTTAACTTCAGCCATCGGGCTTTCAATTATGATATCAATCGGCCCTGAAAATTTCTTTGATCTTTTGCAGGGTTTTTATGAAATGGATTGCCATTTTAAAGACACGTCATTTGAAGGGAATATTCCCGTCCTTTTAGGGCTGCTTGGCATATGGTACAATAACTTTTTTAAAGCCCAGTCCCATGCCATTTTACCTTATGATCAATATTTACACAGGTTTCCCGCATATCTTCAACAGGCCGATATGGAAAGCAACGGTAAAAGTATTGATAAAAGGGGATGCAAAATAGATTACGAAACCGGTCCCATTATATGGGGTGAACCCGGAACAAATGGCCAGCATGCGTTTTATCAATTAATACACCAGGGGACAAAGCTTATTCCCGCCGATTTTATAGGGTTTGTAAAATCTCATAATCCCAGGGGCGACCATCATCTCAAGTTGATTTCAAACCTTTTTGCTCAGACTGAAGCCCTGGCTTTCGGGAAGAATGAAGAAACAGTAAAATCCGAAGGGGTGGAAGAAAAGCTTATTCCTTATAAAACTTTTGAAGGTAATCGTCCCACCACAACCATAATGGCCGATAAGCTTACGCCATGCACTCTGGGTAAACTTATCGCCCTTTATGAACATAAAATATTTACTCAAGGCATTATCTGGAATATATATTCTTTTGACCAATGGGGAGTGGAACTGGGAAAGGCTCTGGCAAACAGGATTCTGCCGGAGCTTTCCTCTGTGAAAAATGATCTCCATCATGATTCTTCAACAAACAATTTGATAAAATATTTTAGAAATAACAAATAAAAACAGGCTGACCTACGGTCATAACAAGGCATGAAAAAGAATATAGAAGACAGAATTCAGGAGGGTGCAAAATAATTTTACTTGAAAACTTTTTATACAGATTTCTGATTTCTCTTTTTTTATATCAATCATGGGAGGACTATTATGTTAATTAGCTATAAAGAACTTGGCTTTGTCAACACACATGGTATGTTTAAAAGGGCTATGGAAGGTGGATACGCCGTTCCGGCTTACAACTTTAATAATTTAGAGCAGCTTCAGGCCATTATAAATGGATGCGGGCAATCAAAGTCACCGGTAATCATGCAGGTTTCCAGTGG
>JAXHUS010000382.1:0-8046 GCA_034189305.1 Thermodesulfobacteriota bacterium
TAAAGATATTCAAACCATTAATGATATAAAAGAGAATCATAAATTTTCACTGAAGGATTTTTTAATCCGGTCGGACCGGATTAAATTTGCAAAAACAAATCCCATTGACCGGGATATTGAAAAAGATAATAAGCTAATCGAAGATGTTCTGGATAATTCAAAACCATGCCCGGACATAAAAGATGTTTAACTTTAAAGACCCCTGGATTCTATTATCGGCTCTTTTAATCCCCCTTATAATCTATAAGAATATCAAAATAAAAGGGACATCCAGAATTTTATTTTCTTTTACAGAGATTTTTAAAGATTTAAAAGGAAAGAAGACCCTATTTTTCCGCTACATTCTTTTGTCCTTAAGATGTGTTGCTTTATGCCTTTTCATTATGGCTTTTGCAGGGCCCAGACTGGTGAAAAAGACAAATGAAATCTTAACGGAAGGTATAAATATCATTTTATGTCTTGATACATCCGGCAGTATGAAGGCTTATGACTTTCAAATTGAAGGTAAAAGGGCCACACGCCTTTTTGTGGTGCAAAAAGTAGTAAAAGAGTTTATAAATGGTAGAAAAAATGACCGCATCGGTATGGTGGTTTTTGGTGAAAATGCATATACTCAATGTCCTTTAACCCTTGATTATGGAATAGTTCTTGATTTTTTAGACAGGCTGGAGATAGGAATGGCTGGAGATTCAACAGCTCTGGGTGATGGACTCGGCATAAGTTTGAAAAGGCTTAAAGATGTAAAAGCAAAATCAAAAGTTATAATCCTCCTTACAGACGGAAGAAATAATGCCGGCATAATATCACCTGATGAAGCGTCGGAAATTGCATCAAACTTTAATGTTAAAGTGTATACAATCGGAGTGGGAACGGAAGGGGAGGCGCCTTTTCTTGTAAATTCCATGTTCGGCAGGCAATTTGTTTACCAGAAAGTGGACCTGGATGAAAAAACCTTGAAGGGTATTGCAAAAGCAACCGGCGGAAATTATTTTAGGGCAACTGATACCGGAGCATTAGAGGAAATTTATAAAAAGATAGACAGGATGGAAAAAACAGAAATACAGGAAAAAGAATATATTGAGTATACGGAAATTTATAAAAGATTTCTTATTCCCGGCATATTTTTTCTTTTGCTGGAAATTATCCTGGGAAATACCATCTTAAGGAAGATTCCATAGATGAAATTTTCAAATCCCTCATACTTCTACTTTTTATGGTTGATACCATTAATGTGTGCCTTTTATATTTATACATTAAAGAGAAAGGTGAAACTTCTTTCAATCTTTTGTGACAGCGGCATTTTAAGCAGGATAGCTCCATCATTTAGTTTTAAGAGGCAAATTGCAAAAGCGTGTCTTATTATTCTTGCCGTGATATTTCTTATCCTCTCCCTTACAGGACCAAGATGGGGCTTTCACTGGGAAGAAATAAAGAGAAGAGGAGTCGATATTATTGTGGCTGTTGATGTATCAAAAAGTATGCTTGCCCGGGATATAAAACCAAATCGTCTGCAAAGGGCAAAAAGAAAAATTTATGACCTGATCAATATTTTAGAGGGCGACAGGATCGGGCTGGTTATATTTGCCGGTAAGAGTTTTTTACAGTGTCCCCTTACCCTGGACTACAAGGCCTGTATGATTTTTCTCGACTCCATTTCAGTGGACTTAATTCCGGTGGGAGGTACTGCAATTGGCGATGCAATTAATACCTGTGTTAAAGGGTTGGATTCTTCGCCGGAAAAATCAAAGACAATAATATTAATAACGGATGGGGAAGACACAACGGGTGATCCATTGGATGCGGCAAAGAAAGCCGGAGAAAAAGGGATTAAAATTTTTCCTCTTGGTATAGGAAAACCTGAGGGAGCGCCAGTTCCGGATGCTAAAAAAGGGGGTTTTAAAAAAGATTCAAAAGGAGACCTGGTTTTAAGCAGGCTTGGAGAAGATACCCTTAAAAAAATTGCAATTGCAACAGATGGAATGTATGTTAGATCAGTAACAGGTGATATTGATTTAAAGGAAATTTATTTAAAAAATATAAAAGTTAAAATGGAACAGAGGGAATTAAAGAGTAACAGAAGAAAACACTGGGAAGAAAGATTCCAATGGCCCCTTGGTATTGCACTCCTTTTTTTATTGATTGAATCATTAATGATTGAGCGAAAAAAGATTATTTCTATTCTTATTTTTATCCTTTTCCTTGGCTTTACCCATGGAGAATCCATGGCAAAATCCGTAAATAAAAAGGTTAAGGAGGGGGAGGGCGCCTATAATGAAAAAAATTATAAAGAGGCATTGGATTTTTTTACCCGGGCTCAAATTGAAAAGCCCGGCGAGTCTAAACTAAAATATAATATCGGGAATTCGCACTATATGTTAAAAAATTATGAAGAGGCCACGAAAAATTATCTGGATGTGGTAACAGAGACGGAGGATAATGTATTAAAGGAAAAGACATTATATAATCTTGGGAATTGTTTTTACAGGCAGGGGAAACTTTTAAATTCAGTAGATTACTACAAGAAGGCTTTAGAAATTGATCCCAATGACAGCGAAGCACGGCAAAATCTTGAATTTGTCCTTGAAGAACTAAAAAAGAGGGAAAAGCGGAATAAAAACATGAAGGAGGGGGAAAATAATCAGGGGAAAAAAGAAAAGGACCCAAAACAACAAGATAGCAAAACACCGAAAAATGAAACAGAGAAAAAAGGTGATAAGGAAAAACAGGATCCGAGAAGAAACGATGGGAATGACAAAGATAAACAGAAACATAAAGACGGTGTAAATAACACAGGGGAGGAAGATATCCCCATGCCTTCAAAAAAAATGGATAAAAAAGAAGCAGAAAGGCGACTTATGAGCTTAAGGGAAGATGATAAAGAATTTTTAAAAGAGCAGATTAAGAAAAGCCTTTTAAAAAAAAGAATAAGACCTGCTGATAAGGATTGGTAGTGTCTGCTAAAAATTCAGCAGAATTTTTTACAGACAATGAAAAATTAAAAATGGAAAGTGTAAAATATAAAAAATATATTATCTTGTTTGTAATGTGTTATCTGTTCCTGAGTAAGGGTATGGCAGATGCAGGGAGAATTTCCATTAAAGCTCACGTTGATAGGAGTGAGATCAATCTGTCCGACAATTTAAATTTAAAAATTACAGTAGAAGGAATCCGCAATTCATCTCGCCCGAGTTTGCCCGGTATTCCCTTTTTTGACCTGCATTATAAGGGAACCTCCTCTCAATATAAAATCATAAACGGGAATTTTTCGTCTGAAATTATATTCAATTATGTTCTTATTCCTAAAAAGACAGGCGAATTTTATCTGCCGCCTGCAGAAATAGAATATCACGGCACGGTTTATAAAAGTAATTCTTTACGGATCAAGGTTTTGCCTTCAACCGGAGATGTTCATGCAGACAGGGATTTTTTTGTTACCGCAAAGGTTAACAAATCATGTCCGTATAAAGGGGAACAAATTATATATACCTTCCGCTTTTACAGAAAAAGGAATCTTTCAATATCGGGCGCTCAACTGGAAAATACCGATTTTAATGGATTTAGGGCGCATTCCCTGGGTAAGGGAAGGGAGTATATATCCAGAATAAACGGTAGAGAATTTCTTGTAACCGAGGTTAAATGGGCACTTTTCCCCACAGAAAGCGGCGAAATTGAAATTCCCCCTGCCATTTTAAGCTGTCAGGTTATTTATCGAAGGAGATCACAAGGATTTTTTAATGATCCATTTTTTGACGACTCGTTTTTTGGTTTAAACAAAACTGTTAATAAAACTCTTCGTACCGATTCCATAAAGATACAGGTGAAACCTTTAACTTATTCTTCAATCCCCCCGGATTTTTCAAACCTTATTGGTGATTTTAAACTTAAAAGTTCTATAGGAAAAGATGAAATAAATTTTGGAGATTCGACTACATTGACCCTTGAAATTACCGGAAGGGGAAATCTAAAGGATTTAATTGAGCCTGATTTTTCTTCCGTACAGGAAATAAAGGTGTATTCTGATAAACCTGAATTCATTGTAAAAAAGGATAATGAAGGAATTTACGGGAAAGTAATTCTGAAAAAGGCGATTGTTCCATTGAAACAGGGAAATTGTAAAATACCGCCAATACAATTTTCATATTTTGATCCTGCGGCAGGGATTTTTAAGAAACTACGGAGTAAAAATTTTAGCTTAAATATCCGTCCGGGTGAACAAAAAGAAGAACTGGTTCTTTTAAAACAGAAAGAGCATTCCGTAATAAATAAAGAAGAGATTGAAATAATAGGAAGGGATATTCTTCCCATTCACACTTCTTCTAAGTCGCTGATTGATGAGGATATCTCAATTTCATATAAAATTTTTTCCATTATGACTATAGCGCCATTTTTTGTATTTCTTTTTTGCTCTGGAATGAAGTTGCGCAAAACTCGTCTTGAAAGTGATCCCGGTGTCAGGAGAAAAAAGGTTGCATTAAAAGAGTTTAATGTGCATATTAAATCCTTGAAAAAAGAGGCAAAAAATGACGGGAGTAAATTATTTTACCAGGAGCTTTTAAAAAACCTGAAAAATTACCTGGGACATAAGATGAATTTATTTGGGAGTGCATTAACTCCAAATGAGATAGAAAGGTATCTGTTAGAAAATTCAGTAAAAACATCCCTTATTAATGAGATAAAGAGTATTTTAGAAGAGATAGAACGTTGCTATTATGCATCCTTTGATCATTCAAGGACGGAAAAAGAAGAGTTGTTGGACAAAACCAGAAAGCTGATTATAGCTATAGACAGGTCAATTACGTGAGGTTATTTTTTATGTTGTTTGTTGCAAATGTATTTTTTCTGTCCCCTTTGCATGCAAAGGAGATACAGGATAACCTGATGGATTTATTTTTAAAGGCAAATAAAAATTATAAAAAAGGCGCATTTTACGATTCAGCCAAACTTTATGAAGAGATTCTTCACTCTGGAATCAAAAATGGAATTATATACTACAATCTTGGAAATTGTTATTTCAAAATTGAAAAATTGGGAAAGGCGATCCGCGCATACAGAAATGCACAGCTTTACCTCCCCAGAGATGAGGACCTTGAGGCCAATATTAATTATGCAAGGCAATTGACAAAGGACAAAATAGAAGGAAAAAATGATTTTTCAATAATAAAAAGCTTATGTTTCTGGTATACTCTCCTGAGCCTTAAGGAGGTAATGTTAGTTTTTATTTTCTTTAATTTTCTTCTATGGGGAATGCTTATTATAAAAATGTTTAAGGAAAATGAACTGATAAACTGGTTAAGTTATTCATGCCTTATCTTTTTTCTCATATTCGGAATTACATTGGGTGTAAAGTGGTATGTGCTGAATAAAATGTCATACGGAATAGTAACAGAAGAGGAGATCCTTATAAGGGCGGGTAACAGTGAAAATTCAACAGTTTTATTTAAGCTCCATGATGGAACGGAATTTATTATTGAGGGTAAAGAAGGGGACTGGTACAAAATAAAAATTCCGGATGGGAAGAGGGGGTGGGTTAAAAAGGATTTCTGTGAAGTAATTTAGTGACGGTTAAAAAGGGCAATTTTCGGCAGGAATGTAATTCCACATGTCTCCTGGCGGGTCTACCCCAGCCCAATATCAGTTAACTTGTTCTTAAATGATTCTATTATTGTTGTAATGCAAAAAATTACTTCTTACTGAAAAAGTAGATAAAACGATTTCCCCCAAAGATTTGATTTGAGCATCGACATTAAAAGGCATTCTTTAAACTGATTATAATTTATATTTTTAAGGTAGATTACGTAAATTGCAACACAATTTAAATCTTTTTATAAAGATAATATGTACTATAAGGTTTACAGTCAATGATATCAATTAATACAAAGTTATTTTTAATATATGATCCGGCAGGCTCCCTTTTAATAACATCGTTGTTGGTAAGCAAAATATAATCAGCATTAATCGATTTTGTCATGTATTCGTAACTCTCAAAATAATTATAATAATTATGATACGTCAGAAGTGACTGGGCCCTTACTGATACGTTTTCAGGGAATAGGGGAAACAGGTTCGACCTGGCTATTATAGTCAACTTCTCGCCGTTAAATTTTTCCATAAATTTTGTCGAAATAAGTTCAATTCCTGATCTCGAAAAGACAGTATACCCCCTTGTGTTAAAAATCGGGAGAATCTGTAAGACAATGCTAACAAATATTAATCCAATAAAAACAATTCTCATCCCATTTTGGATCATAAAGGACCCTTGTATAGCTTTATTGATTAGTTGACAGATAATATAAAGTAATGGGAAAATTCCCAGAGATAAAATTACCCAATTCCATCTTAACAACGGAAATAAATGCTTTCCTATAATATACGCAAAAAGAATTCCCGTTGCAGATATTATTAAACACTTACATAGTAATCTGGAGTTTGTTTCCCAGGCCAGCAATAAACAAAAACACGCTAGGGGAGTTAGCATCATTATCCGCCGACAATTTACAGAATGTGCTGTACACAACATAAGGGTCCCGATAAATAATAAAGATAACCAGAATCGACCCTCTTTCTCCCTTATATTCGCCAGTGAAAATAATATCGAGGCTATGACAAACAGACTGGTAAATGATCGTCCGTTGCCCCACATGGAACTGAAAGGTACGCACAGCGCTTTGCCGATTGCTATTAGTAACGGATCATCATGGTGAGATGCGAAATTATGTTGCAAGATAAAAATTTCGGTTCTTGTTTCATCAACAAATATCCATATAAGATACGGTGACATTACCGCCAGGACAGTCGAAATGAACAGAGCTGATTCCAGAATAGCTTTTTTAAAATTGTCGTTTGCGACTAACAAACAAACAACAGCAGAAGGTAAAATCGGGATACCCTGCATAAAAGTTAACATTGTAAAGCCTGCTGCAATACCGCTGCCAAATAAATATTTCTTATTGTTTTCCTTGAAATATCCATACAGGGAAAGGGCGGAAATACTATAAAACGTCATTAAACATATATCGCTTCTTAAAGAAGTACTGTAATTGATAACGGTAGCATCAAAGCACACTAATAAAATTAAAATAAAAAGACTTAATGGTGGAAGATACCTTTTTCCAAATATATACAAAAACATATTTAGTCCGCATATAATAAAAAGCATTGGCAATTTTGTCGCCCAGTACCAATTTTCTGTCCCCAGCATTTTAAGGGTGCCAGTGTGAATTATTGCATTCATAATACCGTGGAGAAAACTGTATTCAGATAATCTAAGCCAGCCGTCCATTATTGGCATGGCAAGTTTTCCTTCAGACATTGAGAGAAACATGTTAAGCATAAAGCTGCTATCAGTACCGAAATGATTGGGCCATAATATTTTTTGTGTCTGAATAATCAAAAACACAATTACAATACTAACGGTAAAATAGGGAATTTTATTATTATAAAGTCGATTATCTTCAGCTTTATTTATGTAATAAATTTCTTTTTGGTTTTTTCTCTCCATTTTCCCCTAATATAATTCATAGCCTTTTTTAGTATTAATAATGGTATGGTATTGATTAATTTTCTTGCTATTCTTGTCTGGCCAATAAGAAGTATAATTAGGTTAATGAATTCAAAAAGATATCGCTTTCTTGTATAGACCGGTGCGGTTAAAAAATATTCAGGGACATAATATCCAAATCTTTTAAGGATATTCATCCTAACAAATGCGCCTATCTTTTTATTATCAAGGACATTTGAATGCATCATGATTGCCTCTTCAGTACAAATCTCACGTAAATGGAATTTCCCATTTTCAGCACCATTATTGAGGCATCCTGCCAATTTTTTATTTCTTACAATAACAACAGACTGTCCATAACCACTTTCTCTGTTCAATCCGCGCCATCCGTCTCCCAGGGATAGGTCGGCCAGCTCATTGGTCAGATCTATACAGGAGAGGCATCTAAAGGGCGTGTAAAAAAAAGATAGATAATTAAACGTAAACTTATCGACAACGCCTTTTGATCCGTCTTTTCCATTCACCACAAAATTTCCGGGGTATTCACC
>JAXHUS010000383.1:0-2314 GCA_034189305.1 Thermodesulfobacteriota bacterium
CCTTTTCTAAATAATATAAAAGGATTTATATCTAGTTCCTTAATCCGGGGAAAATCAATAACAAGTTTTGAAAGTTTTATAAGTGCGTCACAAATTGATAATATATCATAAGGCGTCTCTCCCCTCACACCTTTAAGGATTTCCGATCCTCTTACTTCTCTTATCATCTCAAGGGCAACTTTTTTGGAAACAGGGGGAAGTCTGAATGAAATATCTTTTAATATTTCTACATATATCCCTCCCATTCCAAACATAATGACATGTCCGAAATGTTCATCATATTTAGCCCCGAGTATTATTTCCCTGCCAGCTGTAACCATCTTCTGAATCTGAATATAAAAAGGAGAGGTATAAGGTGCTTTTATATTATCCTTGATTTTTTTGTATGCAATTTTAAGTTCTTCGTCATTTGAAATATTAATTATAACGCCCCCTATATCTGATTTATGTAAGATTTTATTTGAGGAAACTTTCATTGCTACCGGATAACCCATTTTATTAGAAATGTCTATGGCGCTTTGTATATCTTCTGCAATCTCCGGTATTTCTACGGGTATATCGTAACAGCTTAAAATTTCCATTGCTTCAGGGGTTGAATATAATTTTTTTTCTTTTTCACTCCTTTTAATTATTCCTTCCACCCCTCTGGCATTTAATTTTAATTGAGGAACTTTTCCCTGTTTTTTATGTAAATGAGAAAAATAATCCCTGGATGCTGAAAGTGCTTTTACTGCTTCAACTGGAGAAGTAAAAAGGGGTAATTCACAGGTTCTGTTAATAGAGTCTATATTATATACAGGGGAAAGAATATTTAAAGCAACGGGCTTATTCACATAACCTGTCAGTTCTTTTAATTTCGCAATAATATGTTTTGTATCGGGACCGGTAAACATTGTATCGAATCTGTCAAATTCTTTCTTAGGGTTAAAAAACATAGATAAAACTATTCCATTTATATAATCAAGTTCTAAGACTTTCTTAACCGTCTGAAATATTGCATTTGTATTAAAAATATCACCAATATCCAGAGGATTCGATAATTTTATTACTTTTGCCTTTCCGTACATTTTTACTTCATCTAAGAGTCTGGAGGGCAAAGTGGGAAGATTAAAATTATAAATACTGCAATTATCAGCGGCAATTACACCAAAGCCACCGGATCCTGATATAACCGCAATATTATTCCCCTTCATATAAGGTATGTTAAAGACTTTAGCATATGTTATAAACTCCTTCAGCTCTTTTACTCTGATTATTCCCGCCTGTTTTAAAGCGGCGTCAACTATCCTGTCGTCACTTGCAAGGGCCGCTGTATGGGACATAGCGATATTTGAACTTAAATGACTTAAGTTTGTTTTGTAGACTATGATCGGTTTTTTACTTTTTAAGGCAATTTTAATAAAATCGCTGCCTCTTTCGATGCTCTCAAGATAGAAGAATATTAGATCTGTCTGTTTATCATTAATAAAATATGAAAGTAAATCTGCTTCATCGATATTGAGTTTATTTCCGACACTTACAATTTTATTTATTCCAATATTTTCTTTTGACAGAAGAATTGCAGCCAGTATACCCACGTTTCCGCTCTGAGCTATAATAGATACACGACCTTTAGGAAAATTTTCTTTATTCATAACACCAAAGGGCAGACAGAGTCCATTTGCCGTATTAATCAATCCCTGACAGTTGGGACCTACAAAACGGATATTGTATTTTTCAGCATTTTTTATAAGGGCATCTTCTATATCTTTATTTTCCTTTCCATATTCTCTAAATCCGCCGCTTAGTATTACCGCTCCTTTTACACCTTTCTTCCCACATTCTTCAATAGTTGCCGGGATTATTTTTGCCGGGGCAAGAATAACAGCCAGATCAATTGATGATGGAATATCTGAAATGGATCTGTAAACTTTCTTTCCAAAGATGGAATCATTTTCCCTTCCCACTGCATAAATTTTCCCTTTAAACTCAAAATTGAGAAGGTTTTTCAGTATATTCTTTCCTAAATTTCCCTCTTTTGAAGAAACACCTATTATAACAACACTTTGCGGATTGAAAATATCTTCCATGTTTCACCTTAATACCTTTTACATATGTCAAGTCAAGTTAAATAAAGTTATTATTTAAAATGAAAATTCTTATACTATCAAGTTAATGTCCATGGTCTATCGGCTATGCTGCTCGTTATGTTCTAAGGCTATCGGTTATATCATTCCTCAATAACAGCATGCTGTTGACTAAACCTGAGCACCAAAACGAGTTGCGCAACCCTAATCCTTTGACTAATATTTGCAAGCTATTAAAAGGAAATTCC
>JAXHUS010000384.1:0-5637 GCA_034189305.1 Thermodesulfobacteriota bacterium
CTTTTTTAACCTTTATTACCATATAAACACTTTTATCAGGAGTAATATGCGGGGTTACTTCTAGTTCAAGTACCGCATCTTACTCCTGATAAAAGTGTTTATATGGTAATAAAGGTTAAAAAAGATCAAAAGTCGGCTCAAACCGGGGCAGGAGGAGAGCCAGGAATTGATATAAGGGAAGCACAAACAGAATGTCTTGTAAAAGATGGCGATACAGTTGTTATAGGTGGAATATATGAAACTACAATTACAGATATCAGAGAAGGAGTTCCTTTATTTTCAAAAATTCCGGGGCTGGGATATTTTTTCCGCCATACAAAAAATCAAGAGGAAGTAACGGAACTATTGATTTTTATTTTGCCGAAAGTTGTTGAGTTAAAAACAACCGTTGATGGCTAAAGGACAAATAATAAACTAGTACAGTGTTTCGTAATTAAGATTTCATATTAACCGAAGGGGGGATATCTTCATAATTCGCTGTGATACAAAAGATTTCTCGCTACGCTCGAAATGACATGATTGTAACGTTATTTAAGAAACGATGTACTAGTAAAAAGCACCAAAATTGGTGCTTTTTTTATGCTGTTTATAATAAATTATGCTGCGATATTTAACAGCCGGAGAATCCCATGGGAAGGCACTTGTTGCAATAGTTGAAGGCATACCTTCAGGGCTTTCTCTTTGTGAAGAAGATATAAATATTGAGTTAAAAAGAAGGCAGGTAGGGTATGGGAGGGGACCAAGAATGGAAATAGAAAGGGATAGGGTGGAAATTATATCAGGGATCAGATGGGGAAAGACATTGGGTTCACCCTTTGCCATTAGAATTGAAAATCTGGATTGGAAGAACTGGAAGGACAGAATGTCAATTTATCCAGGGTACGAAAATAAAGATGTAGCTGTAACTATGCCCCGTCCAGGCCATGCAGACATTGCCGGGGCTTTAAAGTATAATCAAAAAGATATCCGAAATATCTTAGAACGGGCCAGTGCCAGGGAAACAACAGTTAGAGTTGCTGTAGGAGCGGTAGCCAAAGTAATTCTTAGAGAATTTGGTATCAATATTCATAGTTTTGTTATTTCAATAGGAGGAATAAGAGCTGAAATCAATAAAAGAAAACTTGAAGATTTGATAAATGCAGCAGAGAAATCGGATCTTAGGTGCCCGGACCCAGATGCAGAAAAAAAGATGAAGGAAAAAATTCATAAAATACAGAACGAGGGTGATTCATTAGGGGGAATATTTGAAGTTTTAGCTACAGGTGTGCCAGTAGGACTTGGAAGCCATGTTCATTGGGATCGAAAGTTAGATGGAAGAATTGCCGGGGCAATTATGAGTATTCAAGCAATAAAAGGTGTGGAGATAGGAATAGGATTTGAAGCAGAACAATTACCCGGCTCAAAATTTCATGATCAGATTTTCTATTCTCCACCAGAAAATGGACAGATTAAAAAAGGCGGGTTTTATCGCAGGAGTAATAATGCTGGAGGAATTGAGGGTGGAATTTCTAATGGTGAAACTATTATAGTTAAAGCTTTTATGAAACCTATTTCAACACTTTATAAACCCCTTAACTCAGTAGACATAATAACTAAAGAAAAAGTAAAGGCACAAGTAGAGAGGTCAGATATTTGCCGTGTTCCTTCAGCGGCTGTAATTGGTGAAGCCGCTCTGGCAATAGAACTTGCAGGTTCTATGATTGAAAAATTTTCCGGAGATTCTCTGGAAGAGATGAAAAGAAATTTTTTGTCGTATCTGGAATACCTGAAAAATTTTTAATATAGTTTTAATGTTAAATAGTAAAAATATGGATAAAACAAGAATTAGACTGAAAAAATTCGCAAGAGAGAAGAGACTTGTTGAGATCGATTTTATATGGACCTGTTGTGGAATAAATATAAAAGAAGAAGGAAAGATTGTCGTGATTTCTGATAACTATATAATTATAGAGGACAAGGAAGGAAAGCAAAATAAAATATTTATAGATAATATAACAGAAATTCAAGCATTAAAAAATTAGCAATTCTTACCTTCAAATAAAAAAATCATATTCTTTTAATTTTTCAAAATATATATTTATAATTAACCTCTTTTTGTTATTAACTTATTATGTGAAAAACATTGGATTAATATGCGAATTGTTATTGATATCCGCACTGCAAATGATTATTTCCCTGGAATTGGACGTTACGTTATAAATCTTTCAAAAGCTATTGCACAGATTGAAACAGAGCCGTCGTCCTGCATACTTATAGGTAATCGAAAAGAATTTGCCAAAATATCTGGCTTAAAATGTCTATCCCATGTACAGTGCAACATTTCTCCTTTTTCATTACGTCAGCAATGGAAAGTTCCGAAACTTCTTTATCATTTAAAGGCAGAAGTTTACCACAGTCCTTATTATCTTATGCCATATTTCCCTGGAATTCCCACAGTTGTGACTTTTTATGATCTAATCCCTATTATTTATCCAGAATATTTTTCCCTTCTTAAGCGATTATTATTTCGAATTGCAATTTTTATTGCTTTAAAAGTGGCGAAGACAAAAATTGTTATTTCAAAGGCTACAAAAAGAGATATTATTCATTTTTTCAATATAAAATCTGATTCTATTAAAGTAATTCCTCTTGGAGTTGAGGCAAAATTCACTCCGCAGCCTTTCAAATCAATAGTTGCCCTTAAAAAGAAATATAACCTTCCGGACAAATATGTATTGTATCTTGGTATTAATAAACCCCATAAAAATTTACGGAGATTAATTGAGGCATATTCGAAGCTCAAGGAAATTTCCCCTTTAGTTATTGCTGGGGTTTGGGACCATCGTTATCCAGATGCCAAATTACTGTCTAAAACACTTCATATAAATGACAGGGTGATATTTCTTGGTTTTGTTCCTGAAACAGAACTACCATCCCTCTATTCCGGGGCGGAAATCTTCATCTATCCCACTTTATATGAGGGGTTTGGATTGCCAGTTCTTGAAGCCATGGCCTGTGGCACTCCGGTTATCTGTTCCAATAATTCCAGCCTGCCTGAAATAGTAAATGATGCAGCCATAATGTTTAATCCCCTTGATAAAGGAGATATAGTGGATAAAATTGCGTATTTGAATACAAAATCCGGCTTAAAAGAAGATCTCCGCGGAAAAGGACTACTAAGGGCTAAAAAATTTTCCTGGGAAAGAACAGCAAAAGAAACCTTAAAAGTTTATAAAGAATTAATGAAAAAAGATGATTATTTCGTTAACTCCGAAAAAGTGTGACTATTAAATATATTATCAAAGGAATATCTTTAAAAATTTATCTGATCTTTAATTCTTTGTAAAATAAAAACATTAACCCTTTACTTTCAAAGAGAACTAAATAGTCTTTCTGAAATATAAAAAATTGAACGTACTTCATGTTTATAAAGATTATTATCCTGTAATTGGTGGAATCGAAAATCATTTAAAAATGGTGGCTGAGGGCCAGGTAAAGGCAGGACTTAAAGTAACAGTCCTGGTAAATAGTCTAAATATTAAAACAAAGATTGAGAAAAAAAACGGTGTAAATATTATTAAAGTTGGAAGGCTTGCTACTTTTGCTTCTTCACCTATTGGACCTAAAATTTTCAGCTATATTAGAAAACATAAATCGGACATTACCCACCTCCATTTTCCAAATCCTATGGGAGAGGTCGCACATTTTTTATTTGGAAAAGGGAAAAAAACCGTGCTTACTTATCATAGTGATATAGTTAGACAGGCAAAATTATTAAAATTTTATAATCCCTTGCTTTTAAAAATTTTAAAAAAAGTGGATAAAATAATTGCTACAAGCCCTAATTATATTGATACTTCTTCTTATCTAAAGAGATTTAAAGATAAGTGCGTACAAATACCTTTAGGAATAGACTGTTCTCTCTTTAAGCCTGAGATTTCTGAAATTGACAGGAAATTAGAAAAAAAATATGGAAAGGATTATATTTTATTTGTTGGGAAACTTCGTTATTATAAGGGCCTGGAATACTTGATACAGGCAATGAAAGCCATTCCTGCTAAGTTACTTATAGTTGGAGACGGCCCCCTTGAAGAAACTTTGAAGAATCTGGTCAAAGACATTAATCTTATTAAAAAGGTTTTATTTCTCGGAAAGGTTGAAGAGGATATACTGCCTTCATTATACAGGTTATCAAATTTTTTAGTACTTCCTTCCATAAAAAGGAGTGAAGCCTTTGGAATAGTGCAGTTAGAGGCAATGGCCTGCGGAAAACCGGTAATATGTACAGAGTTGGGAACGGGCACTTCATATATAAATCAACACGAAAGAACTGGTCTAATAATCCCCCCAGGCGATTTTAACGCTCTAATTCAAGCTATAAGCAGACTCTTAAATAATAAAAATGAAAGAGAGATAATGGGAAAAAGGGCAAGAAATAGAGTTGAAGAACATTTCTCCTTTGAATATATGTTAAAAAAGATTATAGTCCTTTATGAAAATCTTTTTTCATGTTAAATTTTTTTTGTTAAAGATATGTTAAATTACATTTTAATTAGTATAACAGCTTTTATCCTTTCTTTTAGTGCTACCCCTATAGCCCGAAAATTAGGATTGCAAATTGGAATTATTAGCAGGCCATCTTCTTCCCGCTGGGGAATAAAGCCCGTTTCTCTATTAGGAGGGCTTGCAATTTACTCAGGTCTTTTTCTGGCCCTTTTAATCTTTGGTGAAAAATTTAAGTTCAATCAAATAGTAGGGATATTTTTAGGTGCTACGATAGTGTCTTTTTTAGGACTATGGGATGATATGGTAAGCCTTAAGCCCTTAAGTAAAATTATAGGTCAAATGCTTGCTACTTTAATCCTAATCTATAACCAGATACAGATTGAACTATTTTGCTGGAATTTTCTTAATATATTTTTAACTATTTTCTGGATAATTGGTATTACAAATGCCATGAATCTCCTGGATAATATGGATGGTTTGGCTGGAGGAATAGGAGCCATTGCCGCCTTTTTCTTCCTCGTAACTGCTACTCTAAACGGTCAGTATCTGGTTGGAAGCTTAAGCGCGGCATTACTTGGAGCTTGCCTTGGTTTTTTATATTATAATTATAATCCAGCGACTATTTTTATGGGTGATAATGGAAGTCTTTTCTTGGGCTTTTTATTAGCAGTAGTTGGAATTAAACTGAGATTTCCTGACAGACCAAATGAAATTACATGGGCAATTCCTATTGTAATTTTGGGAGTTCCAATTGCGGACACATTTTTAGTCATGATATCCAGATTAAGAAGGGGTCTTAATCCCTTCACTACCCCTGGAACCGACCATATTTCACATCGCTTGGCAAGCCTTGGTTTTTCTTCAAAAAGGGCGGTGGGAATTATTTATATAACTGGAATAATACTTGGGTGTTATTCCCTGCTTTTTCATTGTGTTAACATTAATTTTGCTCTATCTATTATTTTGGAAATTATGTTTCTTTTAATGCTATTAACAATAATTGCTTTACTTGAGAAATTTTTTACTAATTAGATTTTATATTTTTTACTTGACAACAGATAAGAGAATATAATAAAGAATAGAGGAGAGAGGAAGTAAAGGATCTTTGAGAAGAGAATAAGGTGAGGGAGAGAGGGAGAGAAGAGCAAGAGG
>JAXHUS010000385.1:0-3137 GCA_034189305.1 Thermodesulfobacteriota bacterium
GGCAAATTAAAGGGAAAAGATAAACAGTTTACACCGCAGCCTGAGCATACACGGATGTGGCAAAATTTGATGGGGAAGGTGCTACGGGAACATGCCCAGATCATTGATTGGGATATAAAACATTTAAACAGGGAGAAACAGGTATGAGGCAATTTATTCTAATTGATCATATAAAGGTTCAGAATGCTAATGCGGTCGCTGGCTTCACCTGGGGATTTCCAGCCATTACCCATTTTTTAGGTTTCGTTCACAATTTATCACGCAAGTTGGCTAACGAAAAGAACTTACAGGACATGATCCTTAACGGATGCGCGGTTGTGGCCCATGGACATAAGGTTCATACATATTGGTCAAAAAAAGATGGGTACAGATTCGCTCAAAGTCGTAATCCGCCATATTTGCATGGCATTGAAGCTGCGAAGAAGAGTGAAGCTCCTCCGGTTATTGAAGAAGGAAAAATGAATATGACTGTCTCTCTACTGATTGGGTTTGATGGCAATATAGGTAATCGAACGGACGGATTCCGGCAATGGTTGAAAAACACTTGCCTCATGCAAAGATTAGCAGGGGGAACACTTTTTGGTATTGATATTGAAAATATCAGCTTTCATACCCCTGAAAACGCGCGTGATGTCAGACTCATCACCCGAAGGTTATTACCCGGATTTGTTCTGCAAGATCGTTCTCAATATCTTAAGGAGCATTATCAGGAACTCGTAAAAAATAACCCTGATGCCGAATTACTCGATGCCTGGCTCGATTTTTACACCTTGAAACAAAAGGCACGCCCAAAATCAAATTTGATCTCAAAACATATCCCCTGTTAGAATGGGAAAAATTAGAGAGTGAACTCAGTTCTTTTTCATTCAGATTTAATGAGGATGTGGACATCTACAAAAGACTTGTTATATCAGGCACTGTAGAATGCCCTTTAGATAAACAGGGACGAATATTAATACCTGCTGAACTCAGGGCTAAAGTAAATATTAATAAAACAATAAGTGTAAATGGGGTGGGAAATAACTTTGAAATCTGGGATAAAAAAAGATGGGATGAATATGAAAAACACCATCGCAGTAATTTCCAGGTTTTAAAGAAAAACCTTGCTCAATTAGGTATAAAAGCCCTTTAGAAATGACAGATAGCAGCAGCTCGAACAGAATAAAACGAAATAAATCTCAAAATAAAAATGCTTAAAACTGATGTGTTGAGCTAATACCTATTTGTTTATATAAAAAAACAGAGAAGTCAGAACAGGGAGTCTGGAAATATAATTATTCCGATCCCTCCTGAATTCCGTATCCTGGCTTCTATATTCTTTTTTTACCCCTTGTTGCGACTGTAGGTCATGCAGGTTATTGGAAAGGGCCTGCTGCTTTACTAATATCGAACAAAGGCAAGCTTAAATTAAAAAAAATGAGTCATACCCCTTTTCATAAGCCTGTTTTACTTAATGAAGTAATAAAGGCGTTAAATTGTAATCCTTCCGGAATATATGTAGACGGTACTATAGGTGGGGGTGGACATAGTAGAGAGATTCTCAAGTCCTGCGCCCCTTTTGGTAAATTGATCGGTATTGATTGTGACGGGCAAGCATTAGCCCTGGCTAAAAAAAACTTAGAAGTATTTAAGGACAGACTTTATCTTATAAAGTCTGATTTTGTAAATATTGAACAGATCTTAAAAGAGTTGAATATTAATGAGTTAGACGGTATTTTACTTGATTTAGGGGCATCTTCCTATCAAATTGAAGATGGAAATCGGGGATTTAGTTTTATAAAAAACGGCCCTCTGGATATGAGAATGGACAGGAGCTATTCCCTGACCGCATCACAAATTGTTAATGAATTCCCACCTGAAAGATTAAAAAGTATTCTAAAATTTTACGGGGAAGAAAGATGGGCGAATAAAATCACCTCCGGCATAATAAGGGCAAGGGAAAAGCGGGAGATTTTAACCACTACCCAGCTTGCGGAAATTGTCACAAACGCCATCCCAAAAAAGTCGCATCCAAAAAAAATCCATCCGGCTACCAGAACATTCCAGGCCTTTAGAATTGCCGTGAACAGAGAACTTGAAAAGATTGAAGAATTCATAAGGGAGTCCGTAACTTATTTAAAAAAAAAGGGGAGGATTGTTATTATAACCTTTCATTCATTAGAAGACCGTATAGTAAAATTTACTTATAAGTCCCTATCAAATGGCTGCAACTGTCCACCCTATTTCCCGGAATGTATATGTAAAAAAGAAAAACAGGTCACAATTTTAACGTCAAAGCCTATTATACCCTCAACTTACGAAATAAGGGATAATCCAAGGGCAAGGAGCGCTAAACTCAGAGTATGTGAAAAGATATAATGAGGTTTATGAAATATGGTTTCCAAAACAAATTTTTCTGCTATTTTATCCGGACAGAGGGTCAGACCGAAAATTGGAAGGAGATACTTTTTATTCTTTAAAGGACTGCTTATTTCATTAGTGGTAATATTTTGCATACTGATTCTAATGGGGCCCCGAATTCAAAATGTAAATTTCGGCTATAAAATTTCAAAGGCAAAAGAAGAGCAGACAACTTTAAAAGAGATTAACAAAGCCTTTAAGATCGAGATTGCAACATTAAAATCCAATGAAATATTAGAAAGAAATATTAAAAAATTCGGAATTATTTTGTGCGAACCCAATCAAGATCAAATTTATAGAATAAAATGAGTTATTCCCTGAAATGGCTTAAGATTAGAATTTTTACGGTTCAACTACTATTTCTTATACTCTTTTCTGCTATTGCTTTCAGGGCATATCAGATTCAGGTATCTAAAAGAAGTTTTTATGAAGATTATTCAGAAAGGCAGACAAATAAATTTATTAAAATAAATCCTAAAAGAGGGGACATTTATGACCGAAATTATAAGGCACTTGCCATTAGCACCTCATCTTATTCAGTTTATGCCCAGAGCCGCAACATAAAAAATATAGACTCAGTAACACGAAGGCTTGCGGGAATTTTACAAATAAGACCGGAAGTTCTCAGGGATAAATTTAAGTCAAAAGATACCTTTGTGTACCTGGCCCGGAAAATATCTCCGGGAAAAGCTAAAAAAGTAGAAAAACTGAATATATCAGGAATTGGGATAATTCCT
>JAXHUS010000386.1:0-3943 GCA_034189305.1 Thermodesulfobacteriota bacterium
GCTTTTTGTTCTTTAGTTAATTCAAAATTCATTTTATTAAAACTCCAAATTTGATTTACAAAACAGATCAAAATATTTCTGATAATTAAAAAAAACTTTCATTGAATTTATGGATCAAAAAAGAAAAACTGGTAAGCTATATGAAAAAAAATAGCATCTTTTATACTTTTTTCCTGGTTGCTTTTCGTTATGAACTCTGACTGGCTATTTACCCCTTGAGTCCTGACCTTCGCTTTCTTCCTCAGATAGAATTTCTGAATATGTAAAAAATTTGTCAACAATAATATTCAAATGATCTAATTTTCCCTGAAATTTAACAAGGCTTTCATCCGGTAATACGATATGAAATTCACTTTGTCCCATTCGCATTTTTGAAAAAATTGAAAGTCTTTGCAATAAAATATCTTCATCCTGGAGAGAATCTGATGTTTCCACCTCCACAATTATTCGATGGCTACCCCTGTAAGCCATAATATCCGGAATATGGCCTAAAATTGGATAAGGACATCTGGAACTGGAAATATTTGCCTCAACATAAAATTCCATATTTTCTAATCTGTTTATCATCTCTTCAATAATTCTACGCTGTTCGGATTTCAAGGCTTTAATTTGCATTACCATAACTATTCCTTACAATAAAACATTTAATTTCCTTGACACCATTTTAATACTTAAAATATAATTTATCTATAAATATTGTTAATAACCGGCGGCATAGCCAAGTGGCTAAGGCAGAGGTCTGCAAAACCTTTATTCCCCGGTTCGAATCCGGGTGCCGCCTTTTAAAAAATAATTATAGAAATATAAACTCAGCTCGCAATTCAAAACACAATTCGTCAATCCAGTAAAAATCCTTATTTTCAAACAATTCACAGCAATCATTACAAAGATAAGCCGCTACTTCTATATACTCATCTTTCTTTTCAGGATTCTCCCTCATTATAATTCCTTTTGTCAGGTCATTCTTACTTTTACATTTAGGACATTTCATTTAAAAATCCTTATTTTATAAGACCTTTATTTATATATACCACAAATTTATATTTTGTTTGTAGAATATTTTACTATCTTAAGTTAAAAATCGATTTTAAACCAAAAAAATGCCTTTGAATTTTTTGGCAGTACAAAACATAAAAGACAAGAGGAAAATGGGGAGATTTAATTTCACTTTTTTATTCTTTGCTATCATGGTTAAGGTATAAGGTGAAAGGTTTAAGGTCCCGAGGTAAGAAAAACCATACACCTTAAACCCTAAACCCTGTATCTCACCTTTATTTTGCATTTTGAATTTACCAAAAATTGCTACTGCAATTTTTGGTTAAAGGTGAGACTAATTTCTCATTGAAATTATAAATCGGTTGGAATTTATTTCATCTAAAATTTTTTGTTCTTTTTTAAGTATGTATTTCTTATAATTTTCAAAAAATTTTTTATCCTGTAATTCAAGAGATTTTTTATCCTGTAAGGATTTTACCAATTGTTTAAATTTTAAATCAAGCATACTTTCAGCTTTTTTTAAATTATCATTAAAAATTATTATCTGTCCCTCTAAATTCTTTAAATAATCCATATAAGAAATTATCTCTGAAACAGAGATACCATGAGATTGCTTAATATAAATCTCCATTTCTAATTTTTTTTTTAATTCATAATTCTTTTCTATATTATTTTTAATATCCCTACAAATATTTAACTGATCTTGATATTCTAATTTTGCCTTATCAAGTTGATATTTTCGATATTTAAGGAGTTTTTTTAACGGAAATTCTTTTTTAGATTTATTCATACATTAAAAAATTGCAGAAAGTTCTTTTTTACTATCAGAAAGGGTTACTCTTTGATTTAAATCCTGTCTTAAATATTCCTTCAGATTTCCTATTAAACTTACGGCCCGATCAATTTTTGGGTTGCTTCCCTTTGTATAAGCTCCAATATTTAACAGGTCTTCGGTTTCATAATATATTGATAGTAGTTCAACAAAGTTTTTTAAATCATGTAGATGTTTCTCCTCTATTATATCCTGGCATAGTCTGCTGTTACTGTTTAAAATGTCAATAGCCGGATAATGATTACTGTTTGCCAGCCTCCTGGATAAAACTATATGTCCGTCTAAAATCGCTCTTGTGCTGTCCGCTATTGGGTCATCCATATCATCTCCTTCAACCAGGACAGTATAAATTCCTGTGATGCTCCCTTTATCTTCACCTGTTCCACTTCTTTCCAGTAATTTAGGCAAATATGTGAAAACAGAAGGAGGATAACCTTTTGTTGTGGGAGGTTCACCAATAGTAAGACCGATTTCTCTTTGAGCAGTGGCAAAACGTGTTATTGAATCCATCATTAAAATTACCTGTTTCCCAACGTCACGAAAATACTCAGCAATAGTTGTGGCAAGAAATGCAGCTCTGACCCTGATTAACGGGGACTGGTCTGAAGTAGCGACAACAACCACTGAATGTGAAAGCCCGTCTTTAAGATTTTTCTCAATAAATTCACGAACCTCCCGGTTTCTTTCGCCAATAAGAGCAATGATATTAACTTCCGCTTCGGTATTTCTGGCTATCATTCCAAGGAGAGAACTTTTTCCCACACCACTTCCGGAATAGATTCCAATTCGCTGCCCTTTCCCACAGGTTAAAAGTCCGTTAATAGCTCTTATTCCTAAATCTATCGGGGTATCAATCCTTCTTTTTTTTAGTGGATGGGGTTTTTTTCCATAAAGTGGATATTTGTCGGAATATTCTATTTGACCTTTACCATCCATGGGATTACCCAGTCCATCAATTATTCGACCAAGTAGACTCTCACCTAAAGTTATTTCAGGTAGTTTTTTTTGAGCAATTATTTTATTCCCTGGTGCAATCCCAAAAGGTTCGCCAAGGGGCATTAATAAAATTTTATCCTGTTTGAAGCCTACTACCTCCGCTTCAATTGATGATAATCCATTTTGCAACACTATTTTGCATGTTTCACCAACTGAAACTCCCGGACCAAGTCCTTCGATTACAAGCCCGACAACCTGTGTAACCTTTCCATTGATCTTAAGGGTTTTTAAATTCTTTACCTTCCTTATATACTTATTCAGATCTATTTTTTCTTCCATAAGTCAAGACGATTATAAAGATAACCCTAATACTGACATATTATTATTGACTGATTAAATCCTTTAAATATTATGTCAACTACCATAGGCTCAAGCCGATGGCTTGAGAGTTCAAGGGGTTAAGGGATCAAGGGAAAATCTTGTTATCATTACTTTCGAATCCTGGAATCCTCAACCCCTTGCCGCGCAAATAATCGAACTGAAGTCTTCGCCTAAAGGCGAGGGTTTTTCTCCCATTCCCCGAAGGAGACAATAACCGACATGACATACGATTACAACCAAACTTGAAAAAGGAATACAGAAGTCAGAATACAAAACTCAGGGGGGATCGGAAAAATTTATTTTATAAACCCTTTGTTCCGACTACTGATTTCTGACTTCCGAATTCTCTATTTTCATACAAACGCTTTTAACCTAAAATAGTATTTCTTCCATTTTACTTTTCAACTGTTTCTTCTTTAAAATGGTTTGCTATCTCTTTAAGTTGTTGTTCAATTCCGGCATCAACTTCCCCTATATTACTTTCCACAAAACATCCGCCCCGGTTTAAACTGCTGTCTTCTTCCAAAATAATGCTTTTACTTGCCTTTAGTTGGGAGAACAAGCCACTGATTTTTATTTTTTTAAGCTCATCTAAGTCAATAGGGTTTAATCTGATCTTAATTTCATAAGCATTTTGGACTTCTAAAACGGCTGCTTTTACTATTTCCAGAATAAGTTGCGGATTTGTTCTTAATTCTGTGCATATAATTTTTTTGGCCAGGACAACAGAAAGCTCCAATAAAGCCTTTTCGCTTGTATTAAATATCTCTTTTTTAAAACTGTCTAGCTCTAAAATAG
>JAXHUS010000387.1:0-3409 GCA_034189305.1 Thermodesulfobacteriota bacterium
ATTCAACCAAAGGTCTTAAAATGTTACCTGTTTCTTTAATTTCATTAATGGTCACTTTTTGCCGTAAATTTTCTAATTTATCCATTATTTCTGCAAAGCGTGTGCCTTCAGATGCACTTATCCATTCAAGATGAACCCTTTCTTTTGAGATACCCAATTTTTCCATTCTTTTCCAGACCCTTTTCATCCTCTTCAGTGTCCATTCGTTTGCTTTATTATAATGGCAATCCTCCAAATGACAACCCGAAACCAAAACTATAGCTGCACCTTTTATAAGGGCGTGCCAGATAAATTTTTCCGCAACCCTCCCACTACACATAGTTCTAATAAGGTATGTTGAGGGAGGATATTGAAAACGGGATACGCCGGCAAAATCAGCGCCGGCATATGAACACCAGTTGCATGCAAAAACTATAATCTTTTTCTCAGGTTCGTAGTGAAGAATAGCATCAATCTGAGACAGGATCTGTCCGTCAGTGAAATGATTCATATTTATAGCAAAGGAAGGACATTCGGCAGCACAGGTTCCACAACCGGCACAACTTGCATTAATTACTTTCGCCGGAATTTTGTTTTTTCTGTCAACTGAAATGGCATTGTACGGACAAACCTTTTCACATATCCCGCAAATAATGCACTTTTCTTCGTTAACCACTGCAAAAGTAGCCTCTACTTTTATTTCTCCGCTACTCATAAGACGCATGGCCCTGGCGCTGGCTGCCGAGGCTTGAGTAACCGATTCTTTAATATCCTTGGGGCCTTCTGCGCATCCGGCATAGAATATGCCCTTCGTTGCCGAATCTACAGGTTGAAGCTTTGGATGAGCTTCCAAGTAAAAACCTTCTTGTGTCTTTTGAAGGGAAAGTATTTCTCTGATTTTTTTTCCGTCAAGTCCAGGTTGTATTCCCACGGATAATATAACCATGTCGGCAGTATGACTCTCTAATTTATTTGTAGCAGTATTTTCCGTGTTAAGGATTAATGATTTTGTATCGGCATTTTCTATAATTTGGCCGGGCAATCCCCTGATATAACGGACACCAAGGGATTTGCTGCGTCTGAAAAGTTCTTCAAATCCCTTGCCAAAAGCACGGATATCTAAATAAAATACCTTTATTTCTATATCCGGATAATGTTCTTTTATTAACAGGGTATCTTTAATGGTATTCATGCAACATATATTGCTGCAATAAGGTTCACCCCTTCTCAGTGTTCTGGATCCGACACATTGAATAAATGATATCGAATGAGGAATTTTCCTGTCGGTTATTCTGACAAGTTTTCCCTGTGTTGGACCGCTGGCGTTAATAAGCCTCTCAAATTCAAGGCTTGTTATGACATTCTCATAACGTGTATAACCATACTCATCCAATTTTTGCGGATCAAAAACCTCCATACCATTTGCTACAATAATGGTTCCCACAGTAAATTCCAGATATTCATCAGTCATATTAAAGTCAATGCAATTTCTCTCGCACATTTCAATACACTTTCCGCATATAATAGGGTCTTTCCCGAGACAATTGTCCTGATCAATAAGATAAGAAGGCGGTACGGCCTGGGGGAACGGAGTATAAATTGCCTTGCGAGAAGAAAGACCAATATTAAATTCATCCGGCACAACCACAGGGCAGACGTCTACACAATCTCCACATGCAGTACACTCTTTTTCATTAATCAGCCGGGCCCTGCGATGCACCTTAACTTCAAATTTTCCCACATGTCCTTTTATATCTGTAACCTCACTCATAGATAGAAGAGTTATTTTGGGATGTCGACCGACATCCGTCATCTTTGGACCAAGTATTCATATAGAGCAGTCCATAGTAGGGAAGGTTTTATCAATCTGTGCCATAACTCCTCCAATTGAGGGCTTCTTTTCAACCAGATAAACCTGATACCCGCTATCAGCAAGATCTAGGGATGCTTGAATTCCGGCAATTCCACCGCCAATTACCAATGCAGCTTTCTTAACGGGAAAAGTAAGATCTTCATGGGGGGTTAGCTTTCTTACCCTTGCATGGGCCATTCTTATAAGATTGAATCCCTTTGATGTGGCTTCCTTAGGGAAAGAGGAGTGTACCCAGCTACACTGTTCCCTTATATTTACGATTTCTAAAAGATAAGGATTAAGGGAAGCGGATAGTAAGACCTCCTTAAAAGTTTGTTCATGTAATCTGGGAGAACAGGCCGCTATTATTATTCGATTAAGATTAAATTCTTTAATATCATCTTTTATGATTTTCTGGCCCGGTTCCGAACATAGATAAGGGTAATCCCTTGCAATAATTACCCCGGGTAATTCTTTAGACCTCTCTACAAGTTTCTTACAGTCAAGAACATGACCAATATTTAAACCACAATGACAAACATATGTCCCTATCCTTACATCAGAAGATTTATCTTTTTTCATAAAGTTTCCTTATAATAACCCATAAATAACTTCCATCATATCTTTTACGGGCATTCTGTTTTCCTCTTCAATATCCTTCATGGTACACTGCAGATGAATCAAACATTTAGGACACGAGGTAATAAGAAGGTCGGCTCCGGTAGATTTTGCCTCATCAATCCTTTTTAACTGTATATCCTTAGAATGCCTTCCGCAGCCTACCCATGCCGAGTTCCCGCAGCAGGTTGAACCGCTTCTGCTTGACGGCATCTCAATAAATTCTGTTTCTGGAAATTTATTGATTAGTTCCCTTGGGAGTTCAACCATGTTTACATATCGAACCAGCCGACATGAATCCTGATAAGTTACCTTAGCAGACAAAGGGTTAAGGTCATCTTTCTTTAACCTGCCTTTAATGAAATCATAGATATGGGTAACTTTAACATTAAAGTCTTTTACAAATGTGGGATATAATTCTTTTAAGGTATAAAGACATTCGGGACAGGAGGTTACAATTTCTTTAATCCCTTTGTTCATTAACTCTTTTGAACATTCTGATACCAGCTTTTTAAATTCATCTTCCTTTCCCGCCCAGTACAGGTCATGCCCGCAGCATCTTTCATTTTCCAAAATAACAGGCTCTACTCCCAGGTGGTTAAGAACTTTTACGGCGGATTCCGGTATTTTAATTAAATCAAGTTCGAGATTTTTAAAATATACATTGAAATATGGAACACAACCCACAAAATAAAGAATATCTCCGTAAGAGGAAGTTTTTATATCTTCCGTAAGCCATCCTGTTCGATTTTGCTTTAATGCCGGGGCTGACATTACTTCCATTATAGTATGGAGTATGCCCCCATGGCTAAAAAATCCATCCTTTCCTTTCCTTAATGCACGAGCCCTGAGTTTTCTTACAAATTCACTGAAAGTGACATAGGATGGACAACGTTCTTCACACCGACCACAGGTTAAACACATCCATATAAAATTCTGAACATAAGGATCATCTTCTCC
>JAXHUS010000388.1:0-7741 GCA_034189305.1 Thermodesulfobacteriota bacterium
CATCTCCAGCGGCCGTTACCGAATCTATTCTCTATCCCAGAGCCAATGCCGGAAAGTATTAATGCCAAAAGGCCCAGAATAAGCGTAATACGAATGGCAAGAATACATGGGATGATGGGCCGGTTGAACTGTTCCGCCTTAAAATAATCTTCGATTTCATAAGTTACCGGTAAATTTCTGGAAAGCTCAGTAATTGTTATGCCCGATTGATCATTTGTCGGCTGAAAGTTTACAATAAACGGGATAACCTGGGTAACCATGCCCAAAATAATGAGGAAAAAAAATATCCTGTATATCATACTTTGTCAACCTTCCACAGGCTGCCTTCCAGATCTCTTTTTCCCTTTTGTCCAAAAGCCTGTCAGGTTTCAATCCCCTTTTGTTTTGCCTTTATATCCCGGGTTAAATAACGCATATCCTCAAGAACAGGAAAGTTCGAACGTATTGTATTAACATCATCAGGATTAATTATTCCTGTTACAAATTCCTCTTTTTCACCACCTGAACAGATATCAATACCTGAAGGATTATAAATATGCGATGCTCCAGGATAGCGAATACCATTACCATCGGTCCCTATCCTGTTGACGCCTATTACAAAGCATTGATTTTCTAATGCCCTGGCTTTAAGTAACAATTCCCATTGTTCTTTACGAGCAGTCGGCCAGTTTGCTATAACAAATATTGATTGCACTTCTCTGGCTATTTTCCTGAATACTTCGGGAAACCTTAAATCATAACAAATAAAAATACTGGAGGGCATCCCATCTAAATTGAAAGTAACAGTATCCCTTCCCGGAATATAATATCTGTCTTCATTAGAAAGGGAAAAAGGATGTAATTTCGTAAATTTAGAAACAAGCTCTCCTTTACGATCGTATACAAAAGCCATGTTTCTTCCCTTTTTCTCCTTAAAAGCCTTTGTTGCAAATCCTGCTATGAGATTTATACCATATCTTTTTGCCATTCTGGATAAATATAAAGCTGTTTTTCCGTTTTCGTCCTCTGCAATAGCAGCGACATTCATAGAGAATCCGGTGTTGAACATTTCAGGGAAAGCTATGATGTCGCAATTCTCCTGTAAAGCCTTTTTTATAAAGAACTCTGCCCTATCACAGTTTATTTTTTTTGATTCCCATACTATGTCTAATTGTACCAAAGCTATTTTCATGAGTTCTTTTATTATATTTTTTGTCTTAATAACCTCCATGACCTAAAGGAATGAAAGTTGTCTGTTGGGTTAAATTCTCCGGGCGACTATTACCCTATCTTTCCCGGAATAATCCTTTACTATTTCAGAAAATTTATATGATTTCTCTGTTTCTAATATATCTTTTATAGCCTCTTTTTGACTCTCTCCTATCTCAAGAATAAGCCAGCCCCTGTGATCCAGATAGTTTTTAGCTTTTGCCAAAATAGTCCTGAAATTTTTTAATCCGTCCTCACCACCTAAAAGGGCATCCCTTGGTTCATACTTTGTTACCTCGGGCGGAAGGGATTCCCACTCACCAATTGCTATATATGGCGGATTGGAAATTATGAGGTCAAATTTATTTCCGTTCTCTTTAATACAGGAAAAAAAGTCAGAAATAATAAATTTAATCTTCTTTTCTACATCATTTAAAATTGCGTTTTTTCTGGCTATTTTAATGGTTTTGTATGAGAATTCCACGGCAAAAACTATTATATCTTCTATTTCCTTAGCCAGAGTTACAGCAATAACCCCTGAACCGGTTCCCAGTTCCAGAACTTTGTTATGTGCATTGTTTTTGAGGATTTTAATAGCTGTCTCTATCAGTATCTCTGTTTCCGGCCTGGGAATAAGAGTAAATTTATTAACTTCAAATTCCATTGACCAGAATTCCTTCTTGCCTATAATATATGCCGCTGGTTCCCTTTTTGTGCGTCTTATTATAAGTTCCTTAAAAATTTTGAGTTCTTCAGGACGCAGTAATTTTTCAAAATTAGTATAAAGAGATACCCTATCAGTCTTTAAGGCATGGGCAAGAAGTACTTCAGCATCAAGACGGGGCGTTGAAATCTTCTTTTTTTTAAAATAGTCCGTTGTCCAGTTTAAGGTATTTAAGATAGTCCAGTATTTACCATTCTTGACTGTCTTTTGCATTAACTTCTTTTTATAATGAAGGTAATAGAGAAGCTTTAAGATTTTCCGTCCGGAAGTAAGTTATAAGGGGATCTATTATTTCATCCAGTTCTCCTTCCATTATCATCTCAAGACGATAAAGGGTAAGACCAATCCGGTGATCCGTGACCCTTCCCTGGGGAAAGTTATAGGTTCTTATTCTTTCACTTCTATCCCCGCTTCCCACCTGACTTTTTCTTTGGTTTGAGATCTCTTTCTGTTGTTCCCGTATAGCCATATCAAAAAGACGGGCACGCATAACCTTCATTGCTTTCGCTTTATTCTTATGCTGGGATTTTTCGTCCTGGCAGCAAACAACAATGTTGGTTGGGATATGAGTTATTCTGACTGCGGAGTCAGTTGTGTTTACACTCTGGCCACCGGGTCCTGAAGATCTATATACATCAATTTTCATCTCCTGGGGGTCAATATTTATCTCAATTTCATCCGCTTCCGGCAAAACTGCTACAGTGACTGCCGAGGTATGAATTCTTCCTTGTGATTCCGTCTCAGGCACACGTTGTACCCTATGAACACCACTTTCATACTTTAATCGACTGTATACTCCATTGCCTGCGATTAAAGCAATAATTTCTTTAAAACCACCAAGTCCTGTTGGATTCTGGCTTATAATTTCGACTTTCCATCCGAATTTTTCGGCATACTTAGAATACATCCTGAAAAGGGAAGCGACAAAAAGTGATGCTTCTTCGCCACCTGTACCCGCCCTTATTTCTAAAAAGGTGTTTTTATTATCATTTGGGTCTTTAGGGCAGAGCAAATTTTTTATCTTTTCCTCTATTTTAGATATTTTCTCCTTTAATGCACTTATTTCTTCTCTTGCCAGTTCTTTTATTTCCTCGTCACCCTCATTTAAAAGCTTTTTATTTTCATTAAGCTCATTATCAATTCTCTTGAACTCATTATAAGTGTCAACAATTTCAGAAATTTCGGAATATTCCTGAGCATATTGTTGAAACTTTACTTGATCGGACAGAACTTTCCGGTTACTCAATAGAACGGTTAATTCTTGATAACGACCTTCTATTTCTTCAAGTTTTTTATACACTGTTTTATAGCTTTTTAAATACTGCTTTTATTTCCTTTTCTCTTCCACAGCTTTCTTTCCCTTCAGGGCATTTCCCTGTTATGCAGGATGGTCCTGCAGAAGTAAATATAACGGGAGCCGCTTTTTTAACAAGTTTTAGCATTTCCATAGCAAGACCTTGAATTTCCCATTGGGCCCTCAGGCAACAGCGCAATTTAAAAAAATGCAATAACTCCCTTGCATTCATAGAAATTATTATCTTTGTTTCAGCGGCACTGGGTAGAATATACCTGGCATCCTCCGGTTCAATTCCTGTTTCTATTAAATCCTTATAAATTTTATGTATATTCTTTATACCCTTATGGTAAATAGATTCTGTTTCCTTGTGTTTTTTTATTGAAGGCGGGGTAATATATGTAAAATTATCAAAAAGTTTGACATAACGCTGGCTCTGCTGTGAATAAGATGCGAGCCTATGTCTTACTAACTGATGCGAGCATGCCCTGGAAATACCTTCTGCTCCGAAGGTAAATACAGCATGCTCAAGAACAGAATGATGTCCCCTATCTAAAATATTCTTAAGAAAGTTCTCTCCCTTTGGTCGAGACAAGCTCTTTCCATTTTGCCCCTTTGTTTTTTCACAAACATTAGAAATTGTATCTGGGGAGTAACAAAGCTTTGCAGATGCTTCTACCGTCTTTTCGGGACATGGTGTATGATTTATTAAAGATACCTTCATAAAAATTACTTCTTATTATTTAATTTCTCATATCTTTGCTTAAATCTTTCAACACGTCCTGCTGAGTCCACAAGTTTTTGCTTCCCTGTAAAAAATCCATGGCAACTGGAACAAATTTCTACCCTGATATTTTTCTTTGTGGAATGAGTATGAATAACATTTCCACAGGCACAAGTAATAGTTGTTTCTTCATATTTAGGGTGTATCTTTTCTTTCAAGTCAAACCTCCTTTATTTGCTTCATTAGATTATTTTCTGTCATCTTTTTAAGTTATTTCAAAGATTTAAGTTGCTGATTATTGGTTCATAGAATTTAGAAAATCAGTATTATTTTTAGTTCCTGAGATCTTATCCAGAAGAAATTCCATGGCGTCAATTTGATTTAAAGGTTGAAGCACCTTCCTTAAAATCCAAATTCTATTTAAATCTTTTGGAGGCAGGAGGAGTTCTTCTTTTCTTGTCCCGGACCTATTTATATCCATAGCCGGGAAAACTCTCCTGTCACTTAACTTCCTGTCAAGATAGAGTTCCATATTGCCTGTTCCCTTAAATTCTTCAAAAATTACCTCATCCATTCTGCTACCGGTTTCAATTAAAGCAGTAGCAATAATAGTTAAACTACCACCTTCCTCAATATTCCGCGCAGCCCCGAAAAACCGTTTAGGTTTATGTAAAGCATTTGAGTCTACACCTCCTGATAATACTTTTCCGCTTGGGGGAACAATTGCATTATATGCCCTGGCAAGGCGGGTTATACTATCTAATAAAATTATCACATCTTTATGATATTCAACAAGCCTTTTTGCTTTTTCAATTACCATCTCTGCAACCTGAACATGCCTTGATGCAGGTTCATCAAAGGTAGAACTTATCACTTCGCCTTTAACTGTCCTTTCCATATCCGTAACTTCTTCAGGCCTTTCATCAATAAGTAAAACAATTAAAATTACTCCTTTATGATTTTTTGCAATGCTATTTGCAATATTCTGAAGTACAACAGTTTTACCAGCCCTTGGAGGAGATACTAAAAGCCCTCTCTGCCCTTTACCTATAGGCGTTAAAAGATCCATTATACGCATTGAGTTGTTATTTGAGTTAAATTCAAGTTTCAATTTTTCCTGGGGGTACAGAGGGGTTAAATTATCAAAGAGAATTTTATCAACAGATGATTCTGGATTATCATAATTTATTGATTCTACCTTAAGAAGGGCAAAATATCTCTCAGAATCTTTAGGCGGCCGAATTTGTCCGGAAATTGTATCTCCCGTTCTTAGACTGAATTTTCTTATCTGGGAAGGGGAAACGTAAATATCATCAGGTCCGGGAAGGTAATTATAATCTGGTGCACGTAGAAATCCGAAACCATCAGGTAAAATTTCTAATACTCCTTCCCCAAAGATAAGACCATTCTTTTCAAGTTCAGCCTGAAGGATTGCGAAGATCAGTTCCTGTTTTCGCATCCCGCTTGCTCCTTCCAAATTCAAAGATTTAGCCATTGCAGCAAGTTCATTAATTCTTTTCTTTTTTAACTCCTTTAAATTCATACTTTCAACTCCACAATTTTATTTAAAAATCACATCTAACAACACCTTTAAGCAGCAAAATATTATTAATGTAGAATAAAGGTTACTTTAAAATTAGAACATATAGGGGAATATCTTGAAGGTAATTCTTCTGTTATTTACCATAGTTTTGATTTGAAGATTTGAATAGCACTTTATTTTTTTTCCTTTTTGAAAAGCTACCTATGAATTAATAATGTTTTGGTAGGAAGTCTTCTCTATTATTGTTATCTATCAGCTTATTGAATAAATCCTTGAAAAGGTCAGTTATAATTTAACTAAATTTTATATAGTCTGTCAAGTCTTTTTTTAGGTATTGTCTTTATTTAGGCATAAATGATAAACATTTGCTAAATGTAAAAATCAAAAAAACCTACCATATACTTCTATATCTAATTTTAACTTAAATCTTTTTGTTTAATTCCTTTAATTCTGTATAAACTTTTTTTACAGTGTTCCATGTTTCTTCCAGGGGGCCTTCATTTGAAATAATGAAATCCGCATATTTCAATTTTTCCCTTACTGGCATCTGACTTTGAATTTTCTTCAAGGCTATCTCTCTTTTCACCTTATCCCTTTTTATTAATCTATTTAATTGAGTTTTTTCATTAATATATACTACAATTATTTTGTCAAACTGGCTTTTCAAATTCTTTTCAAGAAGAAGTGCCGCATCTACTATTACTATAGAAGAAGTCTTTTTTATACTATAAAACAGGAGCCTCTTTTTTAAAGCCTGCATAATATATGGATGCGTTATTTTATTAAGCATAGAAAGTCTTTCTTTATTTGCAAAGACGATTTTCCCCAATTCTTTCCGATCAATATTTCCATGATTATCCTGTATTTTTTGCCCAAATTCTTTTATAACCATCTTTCCACATTCCGTTAATGGATTTATTATTTGATGTGCAATGTCATCTGCATCTATAAGTTCAGCACCCAACTTTTTTAGCATATTTGCTACTGTCGATTTACCACTGGCAATACTACCTGTTAAACCAATACTTAACAATTTTCTTTCTCTATAAGCTCAAGAATTTTTTTAAGTTCGTCAGGTAAAGGAGAGATAAATTCTACATCTTTTCCATTACCGGGATGAACAAATCTTAAATATTCTGCATGTAAAAATTGTCTCGACAGTTTCTTTAAAGTAATTTTTAATTCAGAGGAAGGAATCAGGTTGAACCTCCTGTTATTGCCGTACTGTGTATCCATTACAACATGATGACCAATCGAAGCAAAATGTACTCGAATCTGATGGGTTCTGCCGGTTTCCATATTAACCTGTAAAAGGGTAAAATAATTAAACTGTTTTTTTACTGTATAGTGCGTTGTCGCATATTTACCTTTATTTGTCAGTACTGCCATTTTTTTTCTGTGAACCGGATTTCTTCCTATTGCCCCTTTAATTGATCCTCTTTCTTTTTTTATTCTTCCATAAACTAATGTCAAATATCTTTTCTTTATCAAATGTTTCTTAAATTGCATGGATAGCTTTTCCTGGGCCATATTATTTTTTGCTACCACAAGTAAGCCGGATGTATTTTTATCAAGACGGTGGACAATACCGGGACGACTTACTTCCCCAACACCGCAGATAAAATTGAAATGGAAGGCCAGGGCATTAACAAGGGTACCTTTATCATGTCCGGCAGATGGATGTACTACCAGACCTGCCGGTTTATCTATTACCAGAATATCATTATCACTATAGATAATATTTAGAGGGATATCTTCTGGAATAACCTCCTGAGATTGCGGTTCAGGAACAGCTATTTCTACTACATCACCGTCTCTTAGGCGATCTTTTGGTTTTGATATGGAATTATTAATTTTTACAAGATTTAATTCGATCAATTTTTTAATGCGTGATCTTGAAAGGGACAGTGCTTGAGAAGCAAGAAAGGTATCCAGACGTGTTGGTACTGAAGAAGATGTAACTTTGAATTCATATATGTTAACCACTTAGGTAGTTCCTAAAATTCTAAGTCTTTTGAACTAACTCCAGAACAAATCCAAAATTTAAAATTTATTAAAGCAATTTACCCTAAACCTCAGTCCATGCATCTTTTGTTCATTTGGATTTTTTTTTAAAAAACTTCAGGTTTCGGATTTAGGGTTTATAAATTCACAGGATAGTCAGTAATTCCTATTTTTTTAATTCTACCGTCCAATATGCTCGATCTATAATATTTAAGTATGGTTTCCACTCTTTTCTTTTAAGCTCTTGAAGGGTTAATTTAAAAA
>JAXHUS010000389.1:0-3567 GCA_034189305.1 Thermodesulfobacteriota bacterium
CGAAAATTTTTTAGAACCCATGATAAACCTGTATGATGAGAACAAAAATGTCGGGGCTGTTGGAGCTATCCAGTATAACTATTATGATAGAGAAAAAATTGAGGTAATATACAACAGGCAAAATCCCTTTACATTAAAAAATTTGCGCTTTAATAAACTGCCGCAAAACTTTGTTAAAAAATATATTGAAACTTCTTATGTGGAGGGGGCATGTTTTTTAACGGGGAAAGATGTTATAGAAAAGGTAGGCCTTTTGTGTGAAGATTATTTTCTTTATTGGGAAGAGCTTGACTTGTGCGCCAGAATGAGAAAGATGGGGTATAAGCCACTGGTCAGCCTTGAGGCAAAAATATGGCATAAGATAATGGAAAGCACAAAAAAGAATCCAGATAACCAGATATATTTTTATATAAGAAATAAATTTATTTATGCAAAAAGGAATATGGGTACTGCAAAAAGGAATATCTTTTATTTATCTATTCTGTCGTACCTGCCTTTCTATTTGTTCGCTTATTTAAGGGGTAAAAGAAAGCTTACCCCTGTAATTAAAGCATATATTGATGGATTTCGGTATAAAAAATAATTAAATTTTTCCATTTTGCATTGCCCGAAAAATGCCTTTGCATTTTTCGGGTTTATAACAGTCTGAAAAAGTTATGAATTATTATAAAAAGGAGTCATTATTATGGAAGTTATAAGCTATTTGCCGGAATATAAGGCAAACATTGTAAAAAACATCATTTTATCCATCTTAACCTGTGGATTATACAACATTTTCTGGCAGTATCAGCAAATTAAAGTCCTTAACATACTCCTTAAACTGGAGGAATTTAAATTTTCAAGCTGGTTTTTTTTAAGCCTCATTACCTGCGGGCTTTATCATCTTTATCATGAGTACCTTATGGGACGGGGTATAGTTGAAGTGCAGAAAAAGTATGGAATAATGGAATCGGATAATCTTCCAGGACTTTCAATAATCCTCTCTCTATTGGGTCTTAGTCTGATTACCGATGCAATTCAGCAAAAGGAAATTAATATTATTATAGATTCATTTTTTAAGGCAGATGATACAGGAAGGACAATTATCAGCTAATAATAAGGCTTCCGGGCTAAAATTGTTCAGTCTGGCCATCCTGGGAGGATGGCTTTTTGTAAGCCTGTCTATTAATGCAGGATTAATAAATATCGATTTTATATTGGATAATAGCCCGTTGCTTTGTCCATTTAAGACGTTAACCGGAATCCCTTGTCCGGGATGCGGTATGGGTCGGGCTTTTTTATCCCTGGCAGGATTTCAGATTTGTGATGCATTTAAATTTCATCCCTTTAGTTTCTTTCTGCTGTCCTTTTTCTTGCTGCAGATATTTCCCTTTAAAAACAGAGTCGATAGGATTCTGAACAGGCGGCATATATACTTATTCATGCTATTTGTTTTAATATTCTGGTGGCTGTTTTTTCGCTTAATTCCTTATCTCATATGGAAAATACCTTTCTGACAGAAAAGACGCTCGTCCCATTACCCGAAAAATGCTTTTGCATTTTTCGGGTTTATAACAGCCTGTTGTCCTTATATATCCTTTTTCCATAAAGCAGGCAACAAATAGTAGTTTTTGGGGTAACCTCCTTTTTAGGATATATTTTTAACCGATAAAAAAATTGCCAGAAATAAACCGGATATGCCCCCGGGAATAAGAACTATTTGTTGATAGAACCAGATATTTTGAGGATTAATTTTAAATTCCGGCATGATAAATGGTAGATAATGTGCAATAACCGGAAAAAGGAGAAAGACAAAAAAAAGGTTTGCCGATTGAATGAATAGAGTCTTTTTAAAGAAACTTTTATAAAATAGTTTTACTTGCCGGATAGTATCCAGCCTTTTTAACTTCAATTCAATATGATCTAATTTCCAGGTGATTTCATTGAACAGAGATGATGCCTCATTAAATTGATCGAAATTGGTTTGTTTAGTTTTGTCCAGGTTTTTATCAATCTTTTTTTGAATAGTTTGCAGCTGTTGGTAGATGGTGTCGATTATTTTTTTTCGAGGAAACTTATTTACAAAGATAAGACAATCATCAAGATGATGTTGGAGCCCATAAATAGTTCTCAGGTACTTCCGTCTTTGATTCCCTATAAATCCCTTTATAATTTTGATAATAGCATTGCCGTAATGAATGATGTCCAGACAGCCGAAATAGCTCTCAAATTTTGATAATTCCTCTATCTTTAGCCATAGAGATTGGGCATATTCCACTTCTTTATTTTTTTTACAAGACAACCTTTTTGCTTTATTTAATTCTGCTTCTGACAGCTTAACAATCTTTTTGGCCTCATCCCGGGCCTCATTAAAAAGATTGTTAAGTTGTGGATGAATAATATCGTTAAAATTGCCGAGCTCGGGGTCAATTAAAGCGGCTATATAGTATTCTCTGTTATCTTTAATCAGTTTATTCAGTTGTTCAAGTGCCACAGCATTTTCCCTAAGTCTAAATGAATATATAACCTCCTGATATAAGGCTTCCGGGCAATAATGATTGATTTTTATAATTTTTTTTATGTTATCTTTTGCACTTGCAGTGTCATTGTTTAGATCATAAAGACGGGAAAGCAAGAGAAAAATAAAGATTTTTTGGGGCTTTGCCCTGGCATAGTCAAGAGCTTTCTTAAAATATTTTCTTGCCTTAAGGGGGGCATTTTTTTCAAGATATAAAAAACCCAGAGAACAACAGACATTGTAATCATCTAGATTTTTTTCCAGGGAGTCTTTCAGAATGTATTCGGCCTGCTCCAGATTGGATACCCGGATACAATCCTGTCCTAACCAGACGTAGCCTCCCCTATCCCTGTCATCTTTTCTTTCTTTAAGATTATCCCAGTTTTCCTCTTTTGTATTCCAGATTCTTCTAAAAAAACGAAGTTGAAAGACCATCTTAAGTTCATAAAAGGCATAATAGGCCAATTGCCTTGATTTTTCATTACTATCTCCGGTATTTGATATCATTTTGGGATTATTTATTGAATTGGTAAGATAATTGAAGAAAATATTGTCAATTTTGTCTAAAGGAAGGTATCCCAGGTCGTTCAAAACCCTGGTTATCCCCTGTATATTTTTAGATGGGCAGTTTACCATCAAGTGCCTTCTGTCACCGCAATAAAAGCACGGCGCATTTTTACCTTGCATTAAAATGTTCTTGTACAGGAAGGAATTTGGCGCACTTTCCCCCTTTCCGTTCAGGATAATTTTGTAAAAGGAACCTGGCTGATCTGTTTCAGGTTGGGCTAAAATGGGAAAAGCACTTTTATCTTTTATAAGGTTGAAAGCAGCGAGTGAAATATATATTTCACCCGGCTCAATCTGTTCCCAGTTGACTTTGAAATTTTCCAGGGCCAGTTTGTCGTCAATAAGATATGCACCGGAATGAAACTGGTTGGAGCATTATCGTCATTCTCATTCATCCATCAGCCGTCCGGTCAAAGGAGTCCCATCATGCCAGGTAAACGCGGAAGAGGTGTTAACGGCGGTTTTACATTGATCGAATTGCTTGTCGTTGTCGCCATCATCGC
>JAXHUS010000039.1:0-6511 GCA_034189305.1 Thermodesulfobacteriota bacterium
CACTTGTTTGTTTAGCTGTGCGAGCCTTTTTGGGCAGGCGCTTTATTTTTTCAAAAAGCTCTGCGTCCTTTTCCCTGATATCCCGGATAACCTGAAGATATTTAAGTTCGCTATCACCTGCCTCATCCTCGCCTTCCAGTATTTTCTTTGAAGTCAGGCGGTCAAATAGCTCATGTGAACCTATTGGCTCACCTTCTGTTAAAAGCTCCGCATCGCCGCCAAGCAGGGTTAAAAAGGCGTTGATTTTCGCTTCTGCCGCTTCTTTCAGCTTTATCTGGTCATTGGATTGTCTGGTGGGAAAAAAATTGAAGGTGTGGATAACGTCAAAGGGTGTATCAACTCTGTTAATACGTCCCACCCTCTGCATCATTCTGGTCGGATTCCAGGGAATATCATAATTAATCACCACATTCGCACGATGCAGGTTTACACCTTCCGACAGAACTTCTGTGGAAACAAGTATCCGATAATCTTTTCTGGGATGACGGGCTCTGGCATCAAAGTTTTCAATCACTTTATCACGAACAGACTCGACTGAATCGCCTGTAAACAAAAGAACCCCGTCGGGATATTTCTCATTTATATTTTTAAACAGATAGTTGGCTGTTTCCTTTGATTCGGTAAAAACAATAAGATGATTGTTTTTTAAGACTGCATCTTTTGACAGTTCATTTATGAATTTCAGAAGCTTCGGGTCCCTGTTAATGTTCTGCCAGAGCTTTTTGACTTCGACAAGAATGGCATGGTCATGCTTTAAATCTTTCTTTAGTTCTTTTCTGAAATTTTTACTCGCATATTTTTCTGCCCTGCCTTCGTCTATTAATCGCTGAACTGCCTCATCATCATCGTTCTCCAGCAGTTCAAATATCTTGTTGGTGTGCTTTTTACTTACATAAACATTACCGTTATCCAGTTCTTTTATGAACATTTCATATGAATGCAGAAATCTGTCCACTGAATTTCTAAAGGCAAAGAAACTGCTTTCCAGTCTTTTAACAAGGAGGATTTTCATAAATCGGCCCATATTTTTCTGGGACTGCTCTTCAAGCTGGTCGATTTTACCTTCAAAATAGAGCATTGGCATATAGCGTGCGTATTTGAATCTATTGGCAATCAGGTCTATGGTTTTGTTGAAAATATCATCTTCCACATCATTGAGTTCGTAGAATAGAGGTTCCGGTTTATTAACATCAGGAAATTTAAGACCCCGTTCTGTTATGTCCTTGCTGAAATATTTTTCAATTTCGGTCCTGGTGCGCCGTACCATTAAATATTTGAGAACTTTATCGCGTATTTCCCGTGCATTTGCCCTTACGGTATCTATATATTCAGTATAGTCTTTCTTTCTGTCCAGATTTTTGAGTTTTTTGTCCAGACCGTTAAAGAATGCTTCCAGGTCAGGCAGATTGGGAATAGTGCTTTTTTTGGCTTTCTGAAACAATTTAAGAAGGCTTAGAATATCTTTTGGGGTATTATTATAAGGAGTTGCCGTTACCAGGACAACCCTTTTCCCGCGGCAGGCCTCTGCCAGTTTCTCATAGGTTATGGTTGTTTCTGTTCTAAATCGGTGTGCCTCATCTATGAAAATATTTGTGTATTTTTCCGTTCCTCTGGCCAGCAGGTCGTCCAGTTTGCCGATAGATTCAAAATCCGCCGGAACTCGAAAGTCCGAAAAAACATTTGTCCATGAGCCGGGATTGGATTTTTCCAAGAGTACCGGCGGGGCGATAACAAGTGTTCTGCCGTCCAGTTGACCGGCCAGCATTGCTGAAATGTACGTTTTCCCCAGACCCACAACGTCTGAGACAAAAACACCGCCGTATTCCAGAAGTATCTTCTTGGCGTTTAAAACTGCCTGCTCCTGATATTCAAGCTTTTTAAACTCTTGCGGGAGATATTTAACAAAGACTTCATCTGTCTGCTTTAGTTCATCCTTGAAATATTCATAGAGAAATTTCAAGTATAACTGGTATGGGGAAATATTTTGATTCAGCCAGGTCCTGTCCTGAATGGTCCGAACATATTTTTCGCCGACATCTACAGCGTTACTCCATAATTCCTCAAATTTGCTTTTAGCAAAGTCATAGTCGCTTCTGTTTTTCAGCTCCACATTAAATTCAAGATTGTCAATAAGCCCTGCCTGGGTGAAATTGCTGGAACCTGTGATAACGCGTCCGGCATCCCGGTCGCCTTTCGCAAATGTCATAATGTAAAGCTTGGCGTGTATATTCTGCGATGGATATGCTCGTATTGCCAGTTTACCGCTTTCAACCCATTCTATAAACTTACTGACTCCCTCTTCAACTTTGCTATTATCCTCAGAATCCTCCATCTCTTTTTGGACAAGATTTTCAACTTCCTGCCTGGTTTCAGCGTGCGAGAAATCAATTTGTCGCTGCTTAAATTTTTTAGCCTTTTCCAGTAATTCGAAAGTCTGTCTGCTTGTGCTGATTCCAATAAGAATTCTTATCTTTTCTGTGTTTTCCAAAGACTTATAGATGGCGTGAAACCCGCTGGAATAAAAGTAACCCACAAGGCAGTCAAAGAATGATGTGTCTTTTATCAGGACTTCAAACCGATCTTTAAGACTTTGATTTGCTTCGTTTGTAATAAATGATTGATCAGGGTTCATATATATATAGCTTATAATATATGTTTATATCCTACAATTTAAAGCAGAAAAGAACAAAGCCTTTTTCTTTTACTCTTTTGGAAAATTTTATCTGCAGATCGAAACTCACAACCTGACCAATTCCACATCTCCCCAGCTTCCAATAGCTTTTTCAAAGATTATGACTATTCCCAGAACCCCTTCAATCTTTTTCCCGAATTCTATAGCGGAATAAATATCATTCTTACCCTTAATCCTGTTTGCCACTGATGTGGCCAAAGCATCAGCAAGGGGGGTTGAGGAAGAAAGAACACATACTGCATCAGATTTTCCAAAGCTTAAAGAATGGCCTATTGTTCCCGAAGAAGTGCAAATGCCTAACGGCATATTTTCCGGAGAAACCTTGATTCCGATTTTTTCGCCGATGGAAGATTCCGGTGTAAGTATGCCCACATTTGTCTCGTTTTGCACATTTAAGAATATGTCCCCGCCATTTTCGATAATGATTTTCCTGGAAAACGGCATTAAATCTTTGCCTACAAATTCCGCAAGAGCTCCGGCCACTGAGGCCATGGGGCCAACTCCGGCGATTATTGATGATTTCATCATGGTTTTTATAATGGGGGGGGCGAGTGAATCAAATTTTAACGGTATTAAACTCGATGAGAATACAGGATATTTTCTTATGTAATTTTCGATCTGTAAACGGTATTTTAAAAGTAATTCCAGCGCCTGTTTTTTCAGGTTTCTTTCGGCTCTGATATATAAATCGCTTTCCTTAACTGCTACCTGAAAGGTGTACTCCCCTTTTTTTATACTGAAGTCTCTATAAACCCTTGGTTGATACATCCGGCAAGTTAAAAAAAGTTCAAATGACTAAATCAATAATGTCTGTTGTTTGTTGTGGGTGGTCCGTTGTCATCGTTATTAATTGACAAATAACTACTGACAACTGACTACAGACACTTTTCCCATTTGGATTTTGACATTTTATTTTAATTTAAGCGCTCCCGGGCCAAAAACTGTTTCCATGTCTTTATAAAGGGCAGATGTTGGATTGAGCCTTGAGTCGTCACCCAAAAAGACTACTGTTTCCGATCTTTGCGGTATTATGAAATGCAGATAGACGGGCAAATCTCCTTTATGCTTATTTAAAATATCATACAGGTCTTCCAACCGGCCGGTGGTAGTATTTTCTATATTAACATTTAAATGTATGCTTTCTACCTTTTCTGTAAGGGCATCCCTAAGTAGATTTATTCTGGAGGCAATTATTTTAATCTTTTCTTCCTCCCTATTTAAATTCCCTTCCACAAGGATTGGTTCTTCACCTCTTATAATCATGGAACTTGATTTAAATACTTCAGAAAATACAATCACCTCGACAAATCCCTTTAAATCTTCAAGGGATATGAAAGCCATTCGGTCACCCTTTCGGGTATTTATCTCCTTGATGCTTGTTACTATTCCTCCGATTTTTACATCCTTCCCATCTTCAAGCCCTGTTAATTGTTCAGTATCTATGTTTTTAATAAAGGACAGCTCTTTCTGATATTTTACCAGAGGATGACTTGTGATATAAAAACCTATGGCCTCCTTTTCAAAACTTAACAGTTCATTTTCTCGCCACTCGCCTACATCGGGATATTTGACCTTTTTATCTTTTCCATTATTACCCTCTGGAAATATTTCAAATAAACTTGTCTGCCCCGAATCTCTGTCCCTCTTAACACTTTGCCCATTTTCAATCGCATCATCCAGAACTGCCATAAACTGAGCCCTTTTGGCTCCTGTTGAATCAAAAGCCCCGCATTTGATCAGACTTTCTATTACTTTGCGATTTACCTTCCTAAGATCAACCCGCCCGCAAAAATCATAAATAGAAGTAAATTCTCCATCTTTTTCTCTGGCGTGGAGAATTGAATCAATGGCAGCTTCCCCCACATTCTTCACCGCTGCAAGACCAAATCGAATCTTCCCGTCAAAGGGTGAAAAATCCTTAAGACTGCTGTTAATATCAGGGTTAAGAATCTGGATTCCCTGCTCCCTGCAATAAGCTATATGTCTTATAACCTTGTCTGTGTTTCCCATTTCACAGGTAAGAAGGGCTGCCATGAACTCCACATTAAAATGGGCTTTAAGGTATGCGGTTTGATAAGCAATCAAAGCATAGGCAGCGCTGTGGGACTTATTAAAACCATATTCAGCGAATCTACTCATTAAATTAAATATTTTTTCAGCCTTTTCCTTATCGATATTATTCTTTGTGGTTCCGGAAATAAAATTTTTCTTCTGCCTCTTCATTTCAACAGCTTTTTTCTTACCCATTGCCCTTCTTAAAATATCCGAATCCCCCGGACTGAAATCGGCAAGTAAACTTGCTATCTGCATTACCTGTTCCTGATACAGGATAACTCCATAAGTGTCTTTTAAGATATCCTCAAGCTGTTCCAGTTCGTATTCAAGAGGGATTTTACCCTGTTTTCTTTTTATAAATTCATCTACCATCCCGCTGCCTAAAGGGCCGGGACGATACAGGGCAAGAAGGGCGATTATATCATCAAAATTATCCGGTTTCATTTTTAAAAGCAGGTCTTTCATACCCTGGCTTTCAAGCTGGAATACACCTTCCGTTTTTCCTTTTGATAAAAGTGCATAAGTTTCTTTATCGTCTAAGGGAATGTTTGCAATATCTATCTCTTCCTTTATACTTTTTATGGTTTTGTTTATTACTGTTAACGTTTTTAATCCTAAAAAGTCAAACTTTATTAAACCGATTTTTTCGATATCATTCATGGAGAACTGGGTAATCACTTCATTATTTTGACCTCGATATAAAGGAAGATATTCTACAAGGGGTTTTTCTGATATTACAATCCCGGCAGCATGGGTGGACGCATGACGGACCAATCCCTCAAGGGAAAGAGCAAGTTCTATAAGCTTCTTTATTGTTTCACTTTCCTCTACAATTTTCCTGAGTCTCTCTTCTGCTTTTAATGCCTGACTAAGTGTAATATTTAATGTATTGGGAATAAGTTTTGCTATTTTGTCAACTTCTTTGTAAGGAATGTCCAGAACCCTTCCCACATCCCTGACGACTGCCTTTGCCTGCATCTTTCCAAAGGTTATAATCTGGGCTACGTTTTTTTCTCCATATTTTTTTGTGACATAGCGTATTATTTCGTCACGGCCCTCCATGCAAAAATCGATGTCTATATCCGGGGGACTTATCCTTTCCGGATTTAAAAACCTTTCAAAGAATAGATCATATTTTAACGGGTCTATATTCGTTATTCCAAGGGTATAAGCCACAAGGCTTCCGGCAGCCGAGCCCCGTCCCGGACCAACAGGAATACCCATCTTCTTTGCGTGCATTACAAAATCGGAAACAATCAAAAAGTAACTTGCAAATCCCATTTTTTTGATAGTCTCAAGTTCTAATCGTAACCTGTTATAATATTTATCTTTTTCCGATTTTTCAAACTTCTCTTCAAGTCCTTTTAATGCTTCTTTTTCAAGGAAGGAATCATCTTCCTCACCCGGAGGAAGTGGAAAATTAGGAAAGTTTAATTTTTCAAAGGGAATTTCTACATCACATCTTTCTGTGATTTCTATAGTATTCTTTAATGTCGAAGGGGAATACGAGAATCTTTTTTCCATTTCTTCAGGAGATTTAAGATATAATTCATCTGTTTTAAAGCGAAATCTATCAGGATCATTGATAGTCCTGCCTGTCTGAATGCAAAGGAGCACTTCATGGGCCTCGCAATCCGATTTGTTTAAATAATGACAGTCATTTGAAGCAACCAGGGGAATATCAAGCTCTTTGCCAATCTTTAACAAACCTTTATTTACTGTTGTTTGCTCAATGAGATTGTTCTCCTGTACCTCCAGATAAAA
>JAXHUS010000390.1:0-2027 GCA_034189305.1 Thermodesulfobacteriota bacterium
GAAGAAAGGCAAAAGCAAATTTTGCTTAGTCTCTGGCACACCCCTTTTAATAATTTCTCAATCTCTTTAATGTATAGTTTTATGAATACAGATATAAATTCATCCTTATTTTATAAGTCCTTTCACAAAATAGAGGTGGAAGATATTTTTATTTATAAGGATGTGCCTTATGATGATTGGATCCATTCTATTGTTTTTAATACGGACTTTTTTTTAACCCCCCGTCTTAAACTGGAAGGAAATATTTACTTTAACCGATCAAGGGTCTCCTTGGATCCAGAATGGCTTTCAAATTTAAAAATCCGGAATATCAGCACCTCAATTGGATTCAATTACCGGATAAAAGATAGATTCACCCTTTATGGAAAATACAGACTGCAGGATTATAATGACCAGGAAGATGACTATTTTGACGGAAGGGTTCATACCGGAATTATTGGGATTCTTTTTAATTTCTAATACAAAAGATTAATATTCTGTTTTAAAAAAGTATTGTTTTTTATATCCTTTTTTACCTTATCTAAAAAGAGAGAAAATGGCACACTTGAACATATTTGAAGGTTATTAAGAAACACGATAATTTCTTCCTTCTCTTTGTCTGAGAGTTGAATCTCCTGTCCATTTACAAAGGCCTCAATTTTCGGTATGGATTTTAAAAGAAGACTTTTTGCCTCTTCCTTAAGATGAATATCATTTATTAAAAGATCATTTATATCATCACTAAAACAGTAATATTGTTTTGTGTATAATCTTCCTTTGGAAGTTCTGCATATGACCTTTCTAAAATCCCTTAAAATGTTCAGATTATAAGAATCATTACCAAGGATTTTTGAAGCGGGACATTCATCCTTGTGACACCCTGGATTTGTGACTATAGAAACATTGCCCGGGGGCGGATCCCCTTCTATCCATGTTCCGTATGGATCCTGCAGTTCTTCGCCATTTGTATAAGTATCCTGGTCAGAATCCATAGTTGCCAGTGGATAATCCCAGACATTATTATTTACATTAAAATCGGCGCCAAAAGGATTTTGAGTATAGTCTTTTTTAGGGTGACAATTCAAACAGCCATATACCTCTCCATTTGGTATAAGTTCGATATAAGCCTCATCAGAAAAAACAGGGAATGGAAAAAGCAATACAGCTAAAAATAAAATAAATACTCGACATTTTGCAACCATTTTAAATCTCCTTTACCATTTTTAATGGGGCGGGTTTTTCTGCAAAAAATTTAACAGGGCATCCATTGCCTTTGATTTGCTTTTATTTTTGTGATGGACAAGGTAAAAAGTTCTTTCCATATCCATGCCTTTAATATCCAATTTATGTAATGTTCCCAGTTTTACTTCATCCAGAAGGGATAATTCCGAGAGAATAGAAACGCCGATTCCGGCTTCCACTGCTTTTTTGACAGCGGTGTTGCTGCTCACCTTAAGGACGATATTCAAGTCTTTTTCAGACCACCCCGCCTTTAATAACTTTTTCATTGTGTTTGACTTTGTCCCGGAACCAAATTCCCGGCTTATATACGGCTCTTCTTTTAACATATCCAAATTGATGGTATCTTTACCCGCCCATTTGTGGGTTAGGGGAACCGCTAAAAAAAGTCTTTCACTGTAAAATTTCTCAAACTTTAACTGTTGTTCGTATACCAGAATCTCACCCACCATTCCCACTTCAATTTCGTTATTCAGGATTCTGTCAATAATATTAAAGGTATTTCTGATGATAAGATCAACTTTTACCTCGGGATATTCCTTATAAAATTTACCCAGAAGAGGGGGCAGAATATATTCTCCCGGAATATTGCTTGCCCCTAAAGAAACGTCCCCTGTTATAAGTCCATCCAGTTCAAGAATCTCTTTTTGAGCTGCTTTGCACTGCTTAAAAATTTTTATGGCATGCCGGTATAATATCTTTCCGCTTTTTGTCAGAAGGGCTTCTTTTCCTAACCTGTCAAAGAGTTTTGTATTTAGTTCCTCTTCAAGGGTCTGAATCTGAACACTTATTGTAGGCTGGCTTAAATA
>JAXHUS010000391.1:0-5126 GCA_034189305.1 Thermodesulfobacteriota bacterium
TTTTCAAGCATATAACTGCTTTTACATTCGGGACATGCTCTGTCTACCGGTCTATTCCAGACAGCAAATTGACATTTAGGATATTTATTACATCCATAGAATACCCTCCCCTTTTTTGTCCTTTTTTCGATTACACTGCCCTGACAATTGGACATTGGACAGGAAATTACTATATCTAAGGAATGGGTAAAATTACATTTTGGATAATTGGAGCATCCCAAAAACTTACTGCCAAATCTACTTTCTCTAATAATAAGTTTTCCGCCGCATTTTTCGCATTCCTGATCAGTCTCCTCAGTAGTCTTACCATTTACATCTTTATTCAATGATTTTACATATTTGCATTCCGGATAATTCTGACAGGCATAAAAACGACCATATTTCCCAAACTTAATAACCAGGTTTCCATTACATTTGGGGCAAACTTCATCGGTTTGTATATCCAGTATATCAGATCTTTTTAGTTTGGTTTCCTTCTCTTGAATTAGATTTTTGAATGGTTCCCAATAATTATTAAGTAGGGACTTCCATTCTTTCTCTCCATTTGCGATATTATCTAAATCTTCCTCAAGCCCGGCGGTAAAATCATATTCAACGTATTTATTAAAGTGTTGAACTAAAAGATCAGTAACTATCATCCCTATTTCCTGAGGATGGAACTTTTTATTAATAAATGTAACATAGTCCCTTTTTTTTAAGATCCCCATTATATTGGCATAAGTAGAAGGCCGTCCTATACCAAGGCTTTCTAAAGTTTTAATCAAACTTGCTTCTGAATATCTTGGAGGAGGCTGGGTAAAATGCTGTTTGTAGTCAATATTTAGAAATTCTAAAGGTTGTTCCGGCTTTAGCAGGGGTAAAATTGCTCCCTCTTTTTCTTCAGACTCATCTCTGTAATCCTTGTATATTTTCATAAATCCAGGGAATTTGATTCTTGTACCACCTGCCTGTAAAATATAATCCCCTCCATAAATCTTAATATTAACTGAATTTAAAATTGCAGGGGATGTTTGACTGGCTACCGTTCTCTTCCAGATTAGATCATACAGCTTTAACATGTCCTTTGTAAGAAATTTTCTTATATCCTCCGGTCTCAGGCTTACTTTTGTGGGACGAATAGCTTCATGGGCTTCCTGTGCATTTTTTACCTTCTTCCTGAATACTCTATGAGATTTTAGTGTATACATACTGCCATATTCTTCTGAGATTACTTTTTTTATATCATCTAAAGCAAATGCAGCGATATTAAAACTATCTGTTCTCATATAAGTTATTAAACCAACATCCTCATTACCAATTTTAGTTCCTTCATAGAGTTTTTGCGCCAGAGACATTGTATACTCTGCTGTAAAACCAAAATTTTTAAATGCTTCCTGTTGTAGGGTACTGGTTATAAAAGGTGGATTGGGGTTCCGCATTAACTCTTTTTCAGAATAATCTTTAACCTTAAATGTTTTATTTTTAAGCTCCCTGACAAACTTTTCAGCAGTTTCTCGATCTTTTATCCCTGATTTCTGCAATCTTTTCCCTTTTACACCTGTAAGTTCTGCCCAGAAAGTTGAATTGTTTTCTGTTTTAAATTCACAAAAAATACGCCAGTATTCTTTTGGGGAAAAGGAATTTATTTCTTTTTCTCTTTCACAAACAAGTCTTAATGCAACTGATTGAACCCGGCCTGCTGATAATCCGGTTCTAACTTTTTTCCAAAGAAAAGGACTCAAATTAAATCCAAAAAGATAATCCAGAATGACCCTTGTCTGTTGGGCATTAACAAGGTTCATGGAAACTTCCCTGGGATTTTTTAGTGCTTTAGATATGGCTTCTTTTGTAATTTCATGAAATGTGATTCTTTGAATAACTGGTAAATGAATAGATTTTCTATCTTTATTTAATCCCAGAGCTTCAATTAAATGCCAGGCAATGGCTTCGCCCTCCCTATCTATATCTGTTGCAAGATAAAGTGTATTGCAACCTTCCAATGCTTCCTTTATTTTTTTTAGATATTTCCTGCTTTGAGGAAGGATTTGATAATGAGGTTTAAAGCCTTTATCAACATCTACAGAACCGGTTTTGCTTGGTAAGGCACGCACATGTCCTTTGGACGATAAAACTATAAAATTACTTCCTAAAATCTTTCCAATAGTATTAGACTTAGCTGGTGATTCAACCAGTACCAGATTTTTTCCTGTATCTTTTTTCAATGATACCTCTTTTTTTATATTGCCAGATGACCTTTACCAATCCTTTGTTGAAAACAAGTAAATCAATTCAAATAAGCACTTAGTTATCAGCTTCTAAATGTCTTATCTCTCATTTTTGCTTCCCTGTCTAAGGCTGACATCTAATTGCTGATTGCTTACAATGCAACTATCTAATGACAATTAACTACGGCCCATACTTTTTTATTATGCAATATGGTAATATTTCCCGGGTAGCTGGGTAATATTACCATTCAACTCTAAATTTAACAACAGATTGCTCACATCTTTTATTTCCATCTTAAGAACCTGGCCGATTTCATCAATGTGTCTGGATTCCTCCCTTAATAATTCTAAAATCCTTTCTTCATCCCCACTTAGTTTGGGATTTATAGTTGTTTTGTTTTCTTTGATTAATTTTTTATCTGGGAGAATATGTTTAAGGATATCTTCTGTGTTTTCAAAAAGCCTTGCCCCTTCTTTTATTAATTTATTCGTTCCTTTGCTTTTATCAAAATCAACATTTCCTGGCAAAGCAAATAGAAGACGATTTTGCTTTTTACAAAAGTTGGCTGTTATTAAACTTCCACTTTTTAGGTTAGCCTCAATAATAACTGATGATAGAGCAAGTCCGCTAATTAAACGGTTTCTTTTGGGAAAATTATATGGATTCGGAGGAGTGGAAGGGGGAAATTCAGAAATTATAGCACCATTCTTTGTTATTTGATAGAATAACTCTCTATTTTCTTCTGGATAAATGATGTCCAATCCATTCCCCATTACTGCAATGGTCCTTCCTCCGGATTTAAGGGCTCCTTTGTGGGCAATAGTATCAATTCCCCTGGCAAGTCCGCTTATAATTGTAATCTCATGTCTTGATAATTCATAACTTAATTCTTCAGCATGATGTAGCCCATATTTTGTGGGCATTCTGGTTCCTACTATGGCTACTGCCAGATCATCGGAAGGTTCAAAATTTCCTTTATAGTATAAAACTGGTGGGGGGTCGGGTATATTTTTTAAATTTTTAGAATATTCCGGTTGCGAAAGGCAAATTATACCTATTCCTTTTTTATTGGCATCCTTTATTTCTTTTTCTATTCTATCCCATTCATTAAATTTTTTAATTTTAGATACCAGATTTCTTAATTTTAAATCTGGAATTGTATCTAAAATTTCTGAATTGGATGAAAAAACCTTGTTTGCAGATCCAAATATCTGGATAAGCCTTTTGAAGCTTCTTTTACCAATACCGGCAGTTTTTTGTATGGCAATTGAATAGAATACGTCATCATTATCGTTCATTTCATAGGATTGTAATCGAGTTTTAAAAATATCAAAGTCCAAGGTCCAAAGGAATGACAAAATCCAAATCTAAAAAATATAATATCCAACATATTTTTATTTGGACTTTGGTATTTGAACTTTTTTGACTTTATAACAGGTTCAAAGTAACTTCAATAACAAATATATTTTATCATTCAATACATGAAAAATAATATATATAAGGGTTATATCGCACTCTGAGATTGATTCTCTTTTTCATCTTTAACTACATCGTCTTCTATTTTTTCATTTGATATAGTTTTTTCTGATTTTACTTCCTGACTCTCTCTTTTTGGAAATCTTCTTTTGCGCGTCTTTTCAAAATCAATATCCGGAAGTAGTTCAACTATCGAAATCTTAGCATTATCACCTTTACGATGTCTAAATTTAATTATTCTAATAAAGCCGCTATTTCTTAGTTTATAACGGGGAGCTATTTCCTCCATTATCTTTTTTGTAGTCTTTTTGTCAGGGATGACTTTTAAAATCTGCCTTCTTGCATGTAAACTATCCCGTTTCCCAAGGGTTATAATTTTTTCTGCAAGACTTCTTAGTTCTTTAGCCTTTGCTTCTGTAGTTTCAATCTTTTCATGTTTTAATAAAGAGGCAACCAGGTTTCTCATCATTGCTTTTCTATGACTTGACGTCCTACCTAACTTTTTTATTGCTTTTTGATGTCTCATATTCTATTCCTTTTCTACCTTATCTTTATCATATCCCTGGCTTTGATAAAGGCAGCACAAAATTTTCTAAACGCGTTCCTAAAGAAAGGCCCATTTCAGCTAAAATCTCTTTAATTTCATTTAAGGACTTCCTGCCAAAATTTCTTGTCTTTAACATTTCAACTTCCGTTTTTTGTACTAATTCTCCGATATATCTAATTTCAGCATTTTTTAAGCAATTTGCAGCTCTAACGGACAATTCCAAATCATCCACGCTACGATATAAGGTGTCATTAATTTTCGGTTTTTCCTCTTTAACTACTTCCGGTTCTTCTTTTACAGGTATATCTTCTTCCTCGAAATTAATAAAAATTGCAAGCTGGTCCTGCATAATTTTAGCAGCATAAGCAACAGCATCATCAGGCTTTACGCTTCCATCGGTCCAGACCTCAAGTACTAATCTGTCATAATCTGTCTTCTGTCCTACCCTTGCATTTGTAACATTATAATTGACCCTTAGAATTGGTGAAAAAATAGCATCAATAGCTATTACACCAATAGTCTGGTCTTCTTCTTTGTTTTTTTCAGACGGTACATACCCTCTTCCCATCTTAACCGTCATCTCCATATCAAGCTCTGCATCCTGGGACAGAGTTGCTATATGTTGTTCCTTATTTAAAATTTCTACATTATTATTTGTAATTATATCTCCTGCAGTAACTTTGGGGCCGCCTTTGGCCTTTATACTTATTGTTTCAGGTCCATCTGAATGGATCTTGATTTTTATCTCTTTTAAGTTGAGTATAATATCTGTAACATCTTCAGTTACACCGGGAATAGTTGAAAATTCATGCAATATTCCTTTAATTCTAACAGATGTTATTGCAGCTCCCTGAAGGGATGAAAGCAAAATTCTCCTTAAAGAATTCCCAATAGTAAT
>JAXHUS010000392.1:0-2064 GCA_034189305.1 Thermodesulfobacteriota bacterium
ACGCAATGCCTAAAGGATACATACGGCATGAAAGGGGACGATTTTCATAGATTGTACATCCTCCTTTCCCTATAAAGGGACATTTTTTTTCAGGGGGAGACCCCATTTTAAGAACCACAAGTGGCGTACTGATGGTTTTATCCCTTTCTTTTTGATTGATATTTAAAGATGTATATTCTTCTAAAAACCGGTTCGATTTAATATGCAAAGCATTTTTCATCCTGAGAATGTCATAGGGGGTAAGAAATATATTAACGTCGGCACAGCAATTCGTAAAACACTCATTGTCCGGTCCGCATAAAAATTTAAACCTGTCATCCGGACCAAGCCTTGGATAATCTTGTAAAATATTGCGTTTAAGAGCTTCAAATTCTTCCATATCTTTTTGTTTTCTACTCCTTTATAATTCCGCCTTTTCTGGAATCTTTTGTGTTTACAACAAGGGGATAGGTCTGGCCGGTTTCCGGATGCTGACTATGACGATAAGAGGCAGTTACTTCCTGCTGTTTTTTTAGCCAGTCCCACCCTCTGACAAAATAGGGACAGTCATCATTAAAGCAAACATAAAGAAAATCGGCATTCCAGTCACTCCATGAATCCGTCTTCCACTTCTTCATTTCTTTATTGCAATGTGGACATATCGGCATAATTGCCTCTTTTTTAATCATAAATATTAAAAGTTAAAAAAAATCCAGGCATACTTTTAAATTTTTCGTATGCCTGGAAAAAAGATTAAACAAAACGGTTACTCAACATTCATAGGTATTACAGGTTTCTTTTCAGCCTTCCATTCTCCTGTTTCAGGATTACGGGTCAGATTTACAAATACCTTCCAATCGTCTTTCATCTCCGGTTTATCTGCTCTGTAATAATATCCCGGCCAGCGTGTTTCATCACGGAACATAAGGGCCTGTAAATGTGCCTCAGCCTGCATCGTTCTATGCATATTCTCCCAGCAGCGCATTAACTCATGCAGATCCTCAGCAGCTAACTTTTCAGAGTCTTCCTTCAAGAAAGTTAAAAGCTCCATACCCTTTTCCAATAGCTTTTCATTGGTTGTAAAATGCATGGTTACCCCACCTGCATACTCATCCATGATTTTCTGGAGACGGAACATATAATCCTGAGGTTTAAGATAGTTCGGATTAACATTTACATCTTCTGTGTATTTGCTGTGTTCATCAAAAAGAGCCATGGGTTTTAAGACTTTCTCCTTTAATTTGGAGACTTCACCCATATCGACTTCAGGGGCATCCTTATTTTCCACAATAAATTTTACGGCAGCTTTTGCGGCAATTCTTCCTTCAGCATGGGAACCGGAAGAAAATTTATGACTCGAGGCTCCGGAACCGTCGCCTGCCGTAAAAAGACCTTTCACTGTAGTCATATTGGCATAGCCCCAGAAATATTCGGGAGGTGCAATATCTTCTGGACCGCTTACCCATGCCCCGGATGCACCGGAATGGGAACCGATAAAATAAGGTTCGCACGGCGCAATTTCAGAAGGCATTTTATCAGGTTCAACATTTGTGGCAGCCCACAGCAGCGCCTGGGAAATTGTCATATCAAGGAAGTCTTCCCATGCTTCCGCATCAAGCTCTTTTAATTTTTTCTTTGCAGCCTTTGGATCACCTTCAGACTCTGCAATTCTCTTTATAGCGTCCGCGGTCTGCATATAGATGGGGCCTTTTCCTCCGAAGAGATCAATCATGCCCAGATGGTTTCTTAAACATGCGGGGATTGGTTTTGTAGTTCCATAGGGTGCAAACTTTGCAAGTTCCTCTTTGTTTTGCATATAATCCTCGCCAAAGGCATTGGTTGCGATGGATTTAAATAACAGGAACCATGCGCCTACAGGTCCGTACCCATCCTTGAAACGAACGGGGATAAAACGAACTTCCTGACAGGTCATCTCCGCACCTGCCGCAATGGTAAAGAAAGCGCTTGAACCTGTGTTAAATGGCGGATACCAGGAACGACCCAGTCCTTCACCCGTTGATCTGGGTCTGAATACATGAACAGCACCGCCCATTACCGCTATTACAGCCTTTGCCTTAAAAGTAT
>JAXHUS010000393.1:0-2508 GCA_034189305.1 Thermodesulfobacteriota bacterium
CCCCAAAACTTATACAGTAATATATATTACGGTATACGTCTTAAAACTCCCCAGGGAGAACAGTGGGTTCCCAATACATTTTCAAGAATCATGGATATTATGGACTTAAATGAATCGTCACATAAGAAATTAATGGATATTGCGACAATGCCTGTAACGGAAATTTTAAAAATCGAATGATTTCCAGTTATACGGGTTACCTGTATTTAAATTTTATATTTTTTATGGATAATCATGAGTTCCTACTACTACCGGAATATTGAACATATTCTCAATTTTTTCCTTACAGCCTTCAATATCGAGTTTACATCCTGCTGTGGCCACTGCTTTTTTTATACAGGTGGAAAAATGAATAACATCAGGTTTCATATCCATACTTTCTGCTAATTTCATAACAAGTCCCACACGGGGCATAAGCAGTCCGGGACAATCTCCACAGTCAGTTTTAAAAACAATTTCCACGTCATCGTCATAGCGGGAAAATTCAGCATTTTTCTCCTTTGCCCCTTTATAACACTTAATGCAGCCGATACAACTGTGATCCTGAATACGTTTACAATAAAAAAGACCTACCTTTGACATTTTTTTAATACCTCCTTTGTTTCTATTTAAACATGAAAAGGGATTTTCTGTCAAACTTTAAACAAAAATTAACAATGACAACATTAATTCTTGACACAAGCTTAACTTTATATATATATAATGTCATACATGTCTAAAAGGTATTAATTAATTTAAACGTTTAATAGGCTTGGATAGATGGGGAGAACCGTATTTTATGGAATACTCCACTAAAGAATTGCTTAAGAACACAGGGATATCTGAATCTACATTAAGGAAATGGCTTAAAGAAGGTGACAGAATTCCTGAATTAAATGATGTAAAAAGGGACTGGAGGGGATGGAGAATCTGGGAAGATAGGCATATAGAGGCAGTGTTGCGGTATAAAGAGAAGAAGTCAAATGAATTGGAAAGGAAGTAAGACTGTTCCTGGACTTTAGAATTCTTTAGGATAACCCGGAATAATGAGGGGAATTGAAAAGGTTGGTATTGTCTTTAATCATTCGGCTTTCAGGATGCTTACATATCTGCTGGGCCAACCGGTTCCCTCTGAGATTTTAGATCGTAATGGTGGTCGATACTGATTGCCATATAGTGACATTTGGAGCAGGTTATAATACCTGTAAACTAAATATTTATATAGCTTATATGGCTTTGATATACAAAGATAGAACAACACACAAGAATATGAATGGCTTTTAACGAACTTATGAACTTTTACTAATCTAATAGCAATTTATTGTCTCCTTCGGGGAATGGGAGAAAAACCTTCGCCTTTAGGCGAAGACTTCAGTTCGATTATTTGCGTAGCAAGGGCTCTAGGATTCGAGATTAATGATAACAAGATTCTCTCTTGATCCCTTAACCCCTTGAATCCTTGAATCCTCAAGCCATCGGCTTGAGCCGATGGTAGTTGACTTTCAATATAAATTTTTAGAGATAGAGAATATGAAGAAAAGAAGGGTGGTAATTACTGGATTGGGGGTAATTACCCCAATCGGTATAGGAAAAAAGGCGTTTTGGAAGGCTTTAACAAAAGGAAAGTCAGGAATTAGAAGAATTACCAGATTTGACGTGTCCTCATATTCTTCCCAGATAGCAGGGGAAGTGGATGGTTTTGATCCTACCGATTATATGGATCCCAAAAGTGTTAAAAGGATGGATAGATTTTCTCAATTTGCGCTGGCATGTGCAAAAATGGCAGTAGAAGATAGTAAACTAAAAATAGATCAAAAAAATAAGGAAAAAATAGGAGTTGTATTGGGCTCAGGTTTGGGGGGTTTATCTTTTGGAGAGGAACAGCATAGTATTTTCATGGAGAAAGGTCTTCGAAGGACAAGTCCATTCTTAGCTCTAAATATTTTTGCGGGCGCCGCTGCAAGTAATATTGCTATTGAAATGGGAGTGAGTGGTTATAATAACACACTATCTACCGCATGTTCAACTGGGTCGGATGCTATTGGACATGCTGTACATATTATTCATAGTGATTTAGCTGATACTATAATTTCAGGTGGGGCGGAGGCGCCTTTAGCCCCACTGTGTTTTGGTTCCTTTTGCACTGCTCGTGCTTTATCATCTCATAAAAATAACACTCCCGAAAAGGCTTCCAGGCCCTTTGACAAAGATCGGGATGGTTTTGTGATGAGTGAAGGTGCCGGTATTTTGATTTTAGAAGAACTCAGCCATGCATTGAAGAGGAACGCCCCTATCTATGCAGAGGTTATTGGCTATGGTACTACTTGTGATGCCTATCATATGACTAAGCCGTTGCCAAGCGGAGAGCATACGGCAAGAGCTATTAAATTAGCTATTAAGGATGCCGACATTAAACCTGAGGAAATAAGTTATTTTAAGGCCCATGGAACTTCAACGGTTTTAAATGATAAAGTTGAAACAAAGGTAATTAAAGATGTCTTTGGAAAACATGCCTATAAATTGCCGATA
>JAXHUS010000394.1:0-4184 GCA_034189305.1 Thermodesulfobacteriota bacterium
TTAAAATGATGTATGAGGTAATTTATTATCTTTAGATTTTTTTCTGTAAAAAAGTAATTATAAGTGCAAGGTACGTATAAACTTAAAGGGAAAAAGGGAATTTACTTGGCTTTTCCCCTTAAAATAATAGGGATTTTTAGTCCACTGTATATTCTTCGATTTACTTCCGTTTTTCTTTTCCTTATCATGATTTTCTATATGTCAGCTGCCGGATTTGCCGGAGCGGATAAAATCACAATCTATTTTTACAGTTCTGAGACTAATATCAACAATTTCAAATCGTTAAAAATGGAATTCGACATCTATCTTGCAAAATTCGGCCACTATGAACTTCAGCCTTTCAGTGACAGGGAAGCTTTTGAAGAACATATCAGGGATAAGAAAAAGTGTCTTTTACTTTTATCCAGCTGGCATTACAGCAGCATATATAAGAGGTACTGCCTTAATCCTGTTCTGGTAGGGATGCGGAACGGCAAAAAATATCAGAAAAGAATCCTCGTGACAAGGGATAAGTCTGCTAATCTTGAGATTGGGGAAGTCGGACAGATAGCTTCTGCCAGCAGCGTCCAGCATACATTCAGCGTTCTTAATGGGATGCTCAAGGGGAAAAATGCAGCCGATAAAGTCAGAATACTGACGGTGCCCAAGGATATAGACGCCCTGATGTCCGTGGGTTTCGGAATATCCAAATCCGCCCTGACCACAAGAAACTCCCTTAACAAATTGGAATTGGTGAATCCCATTCTTTACAAGAAGATGGAAATTCTGGCGGAAGGCAAACAAGCTTTGTTATTAATATTAGCTGTTCCAAAAAATTTTACAAAAGATGCAGAAAAAATGGTGGATATTATTAAAAATATGTCCGCAAATCCGGATGGGAAGAGAAAAATCCAAATGCTGGGACTGGACGGCTGGCAAAAGCTTGACCCGGCTGACAGGTCAACACTGGAGAGTTGAATGAAGGATTTTAAATCGATATGGCTTTTATCTTTTCTTCTTCTTTTTCCCAGCATTCCCTCTGCGGATAATAAACCTAAGATTTTGCTGATCAATTCCAATACCTCTGTGGAAAAATACAAAGTTGTCCAGGAGGAATTCAAGAAGGTTGTTTCACATTCTGTTCTGGAAGTCAACCTGAATGAAAAAAAGTGGAAAACTCCCCATATTGAAGATCTGATATACGATGAAGATCCCGACCTTATTTATTGTATCGGGTCAAAAGCCTATCTTATTGCCCATAGATATGCCCCCAGAAAAGCGATAATATTTTCTTCAATTATCAATTGGCTCCGCCTTCCCGCAACCAAAAAGACTTACGGCGTATCAAACGAACTTCATACGGGAATGCAAATCATGTTATTTCGCTATATTTTCCCCGGTGTGAAAAAAATTGGTGTTTTGTACAGCAAGCAATATAACAGCCAATGGTTTAATGAAACCAGGAACAATGCCGGGGAGATGGGAATTGAAATCATCGGTCGGTCGGTTTCCAACAAGGGGAAACATGATTCCGCCTTAAAAGAGCTGATACCTGACATGGATGCGTTCTGGCTGATATCCGATCCTGTGATCATGTCTGACAAAAGGATTATCTTCGAAATATTCAAAGAATGCGATATTAAAAAAATGCCTGTTTTTTCCTATCATGATGTCTTTACGAAGTATGGGGCGGTATTGATAGTCTCTGTGGACAATCAAACCATTGGACGGCAGGCAGCGGGCATAGCCATGGAAGTGCTCTCCGGCTATAACGAAACTGAGGAAAAGGTGCAGTTTCCTGCAGGGTCGCAAATTACCCTGAACCTGAAGAAGGTAAAAAAGTACGGCCTGCAATACAGAAAGGAAGCTCTGGACTCAATTAATCGCATTATAGAATAAAAGAAGGTTCAATTATGAATATTGCCAGAGTCATTTTTAAGATTTTCATCCTCTGTGCTTTTACTCTCACCAATGCAAACCAGAGTTTTTCTCAGGATGACCTGACGGCGGTGATGAAAGATGCGGATTTTGAGGAAGAAATACAATGGCTTCAGGCAGAAACATTTGTTATTACCGCTTCAAGGATTCCGGAAGATATAAAAAAATCTGCCGCCTCCATTACCGTTATAACGGATAAACAGATACGGCAGATGGGTGCAAGACATATTATGGATGTACTGCGGACTGTTCCGGGTATGAGTTATTACTATAGTTCTTTCGGAATGTTTAGTATTGATTCCAGGGGCATCAGGAAGGGCTCATCAGAACATATTCTTATTATGGTCAACAGCCACCCCTTAAATGAAAACTTTACGGGCGGTGCAACATATGTATATGATACCATGGCTGTTGATAATATCAAAAGGATCGAGTTCATTAGAGGTCCAGGCTCTGCCGTGTACGGTGCAAATGCTTTTTCAGGGGTTATTAACATCATTACAAAAGAAGCGGAAGATGTTGACGGGCTGGAGATTAGAGCAAACGGTGGCAGTTTCGACACCCAACAATACAATTTTTTATACGGCAAAACCTTTAATGATATAGGAATAGCATTCAACTTCAACTATTTAAATAAGGACGGTTTTGAGGGTGATATAGAACAGGACTATCAGACTATTTTAGACCGGTTTTTCGGTACAAACGCATCCCTTGCGCCGGGAGAAACCAGAGGCGATGAGGAAAAATACGATATCTCCCTTACCTTACAATATAAGGGGATAAAATTTGACGGAAGATATATTGACCATGCCAGGGAGACCGGTTTTGGTTATTGTGGCGCTCTGGATAATATAAGTACCGAATCTATTAAAGATTATTACCTGAATCTGAGTTATGAAAGGAATATATGGGAAGGATTGGATCTGCTCGGAAAGGTCTATAGAAACCACTATCATTTCGATAACTATTATCAATGTTTCCCCGAGGGGGCAGCAGTTATTACACCCAGGGGAGTTAAAATTGTCCCGGAAGGAACAATAATTGCGCCTTCAGCAAAAAATAACCGGACCGGCTTTGAAATTCATACCACCTGCAAAATGAATGATTCCAATACTGTTTTAGCAGGCGTAACCTACGAAAAAATGAAACAATACGATGTGCGGTTCAAAGCAAACAATTTATATACTCCTATTCCGTTCGTTTTTATCCCCTTCCCATCCGTATGGGACATAACCCGGATACAGAACTTTAACAAGTCCGTCAGCAGAACATTTAAAGCCATTTTTATTGAAGACCTCTGGGACATCACAGATGATATTCGTTTTACCACAGGTGCCCGTTATGACCGGTATAGTGATTTTGGCGGAAGTCTTAACCCCAGGGCCGGTTTAACCTGGGAGTTTAAAAAAGGATATGACTTAAAAATGATTTATGGGCATGCCTTTCGTGCTCCGAGTTTTCATCAACTTTACAATGCAAATTCCCCGACTATGGCCGGCAACCCCGACCTGGATCCAGAGGAGGTTGATACATACGAAGTAAGCCTGGGCGCTGAGTTTAACCCCTATCTCAGCGGCAGGATAACATTTTTCCAAAATACAATAAAGGATAACATTGGTCTTTCTTTTGATAAAACAAACTGGCGATTTGTTTTTGAAAACAGAGACAAGATACGATCCAAAGGTTTTGAAGCAGAGATGAAATATGATTTTGGAAGAGGGTCTTACCTTGCTGTGAATTATACGTATCAAGATGCTGAAAATCTGGATACAGACCAACGTTTATGGGATGTTCCAAGACAGAAAGGTAATATTATGGCAAACATCCGATTATCCAGGTATTTAAATTTTTATACGGACTGCCATATTCAGGATGGTTTTAAAAGAGAAAAGGGGGATTATCGGGAAGATAATTCGGGCTTCGGGGTTGTTAACGCCACCCTCATTATGAAAAAATTCCTGGAGAGGTATGAGGAATTTGAGATACGGGCATCTGTTTATAATTTATTTGACAAAAAATATACATTTCCCACATCTAAAGATTCAATGCCTTCGGACCACCCAATGCCCGGAAGAAATTTTATCATTGAATTACAGTACGAATTTTAGCCGTTTACATGGATTAAGGCCTTTTAAAGTTAAGTGAGCTAAATTTTAAAGTGTCCTGTTATTAATTTAAAATGAGATTTCCTATACGATAGATTTATGCAAATGTTTTCAAATAGAGGCTACAAAGGAGGTCCTTAGGTGGCTGAGAATGTCTTAAAG
>JAXHUS010000395.1:0-4832 GCA_034189305.1 Thermodesulfobacteriota bacterium
GGTATCTTCTACTATCTGATTATCAATTAAGAATAGTATGTCTTCAATTTTGATATCTTTTAAGTCTTTTCCCTCAAAAACCATGTTTTAACCTTTCACCCTTTTTTGGATAAATCCCCTGCAATTTCTTTAACCTTATTATAATGAGTACTGCTCATTTATCTAAACCTCCTTTAACTTGAATCAATCAACGATTCATAGACAAACTGCCTCCCCCCTTTAGGAAGGACTGCTCGCACTCTTACTACCAGTCTTAGTTTATTCAAATTTAACAGTTTTGTACTGGCAGAATTGATCTCCACACCGGCAAGGTCTGCCAACTCTCTTGCAGTCAATAATTTTCTTTCCATCACCAACTCCAGAGTGTCTTGCAAGTAAGGGTTTAAGATACCTAAAAGTTTCCAGGTTCCATCCTGTTTTAAGGAAAGAAGTGATAATCTCTTTTTTTCCAGGGACGCTGTAATGTTCTCCTCTTGACTGGAAGTTAACCCCGAGAAAAGTAGATATTTATCCCCGTATTCCTTGATGTTTAATCGAGCGATAAGCTTAGCAGCTACTTCATCGGCACAGGAAAAATCGATGATACCAATGCCGGAAAAGTCTAAAATGATGGTACTTCCTTCTTGTTCTTTAAGTATTTTTGTCTCAATCGCTTCTCTAATGATTCGGCCGGTCTCACGGGTAACCAGATTCTTTGAACCATTGTTGAGATTTTTATCCATTAAATCAACTATACGATATATTTTATTTTTTTTCCTCACTTTTCAACCCTTTTATTTGTTTTCAATTGAAAACGTTTATAACGTATAAAATATTTTTCCCCCTGTCAAGAAAAAATATTAAATTTTAAAGGATTTTAAGATAATTTTTCCGGAAGGATAATGCTTATTTGAGTTCCGGGGAAATTTTTTAGAGAAGAAATCTTTAATAGGCTTGTATCCCAGGAAGGAGCTAAACCAGTTCTTGAAGTTCCAGATCTTATTGTCAGTTTCCCTTCCCACCTTTCAACAAGTTTTCTTACTTGCGTGAGCCCCTGTCCTCTACCAGGGTCATCAAACCGAGAGGCACCTTTAAACAAAGCAAGAGTGATGGCTTCCAAGTCAGACCAATTTTTGGCAGAAGGAGCATATTTAGGACCAAGAGATTTTTTTATCCCAATTCCCAAATCCATTACAGCAATCTTTACTATATTTTTGCCTAATTTTTTTCCATAATAGTATTTTTGGATTCCCACATATCCTATGTCTTCGCTATGTTCAGGGATGTTTTGACAGACCTCGGAAAGGGCCACTACAAAAGAATCGATAGCATTTGCATCATACTTTAGATGAGTGGTCAGGATAGTTTCTGCTCTCTGCCTCACTTCTTCAACCAGAGAATGCACATCATCTGTTCCTTCAATTATTCGTGTTTCCAATAAGACATCGGAGTGAGAGCTTCTGAAAAAAGGCTCTTCAGCCCGGGTACAATCCAAATTCAATGGAAAAAGTTCTGACGCGTTTTTAAAAAAATCCAGCCGTTCCATGTACTTAAATACCTCTTCTGAGCGGGGAAGTATTAAAGAAGGATAAAAGCCATCCTGAAAAAGATACCACCCTATCTCCAATAAGCCAAGGATTCCGTATGGATCAATAAACTGAACCTCGCTAAGATCAATAATTACTGGCTTTCCAAAATCTTTTTCAATCCTTTCCAACTGGTTGACCAGACTTTCGAAGGTAGCTTCATCCATAGTTCTTGGACAATAGATTCTATTTTCCATGGAAGATCTCGAAGAATTTGTTTTTTTTCAAATAAAGTCAGGTATTCAATGTCAGCCATCTAAGCCCTTATTTCTATAATGGCATCCGGGCTAAAATCCAGGAATATAATTTACATTACCTGGGGATCGTCCATATTCTTCTCTTTTAGTTGTTACTTTTTGTTGGAAAGTTACTTTTAAAACCTCATTTCTCCTTCAATGATTCATAAACTTCCCTTTTAACCTCTTTTTTAACTTGCTTTCTATCATAGCCCTTCTTCCCCTTACGGGTGGAAAGGGGACCGCTTTCTTGCCAGGGTATAGGAATTCTTAACATTTTCCAGATGGGTTTTTTCTTTTTTAGTATACTCATCGCATTGGATAAATCTTAAAATAATCTGGTAGTTAAATTATATCATGCTGGCAAGCTTGTAGCGAGAAAATTTATAAGCAATTATGGGCGGACCGTTTCCGACAATACCTTCCCACCACAAGAGCATGAACGGCTTTCTCTCTTTTATTGCTTCCCCTTATTGAGGGAGCGCCAATAAGCGGCAGGATAATCTTGATGTTACTCAGGGCATAAAATAATTTGCATTGGCAAAGTTTGTTGATAATTATTGCCCGGTTAGAAAGTAATTAAAAATATAAACTATATAGTGCCCCCATTTAATTATAACTTAAGGTGATGATTTCCTTTCCCGAAGGCTGGATATGTTCAGCCCGTTTCCATCAGGCATATGAACATCCAGAAATATCCACATCAAATGCCTTGTCAGATGCCCTTTTGATCCCTTCTTTAAGGGTCAATAATACATCATGCCCCATTTCATTGATCTGTAAAGACAGGATGGCACACAGCATTTCATTATCATCGATGTTAGTATGTTTGCCATTTTCGCTGCCGGTTACTCACAAGCAAGATTACGTTAATCCAATACTCTTCTGATTGACTCGGCCAGATCACGTTTTAAAATAGGCTTCATAATAAACTCCCGAATACCTACCTTTTTTACCTGATCTTCCGTTACCATTTCACTGAAACCTGTACAGAGAATAATAGGAGTTTGAGGTTTTATTTTTAAGAGTTCTTTTGCAAGACCCAAACCTGTGATGTTAGGCATGGTCATGTCGGTAATTACTACATCAAAACTGTCAGATTGTGATCGGAAGAGTTCTAATGCTTCAATACTTGATGTTTTAGCAACTACCTCATATCCAAGCTCTTCCAGGGTATTCCTTGTTAAATCAACCAGAACATCTTCATCATCCACAAAAAGGATTCGCTCACAACCTCCTTTAATAGGAGCAAAATCATCGGCTTTGTGCTCAATGGTATCATTATCGATATAGGGCAGCAGAATGTTGAATGAGGAGCCTTTTCCAATCTCACTTTCAACTTTTATTACTCCCCCATGTTTTCTTATAATACCATGGACAACGGAAAGTCCCAGACCTGTCCCTTCCCCTGTTCCTTTGGTGGTGAAGTAAGGATCAAAGATTTTTTCAATAACATTACTATCCATACCAGAGCCCGAATCCTTAAAGGTCATCTTAAGGTACGGTCCGGGTTTGCATTCCCAATACATAATCTCTTTTTCTGAATTAATGTCTACTCTTGTTATATCCACATTAAGAATGCCTCCTTTTTCGCGCATGGCATGGGCTGCATTTGTACAGAGGTTTATTGCTACCTGATAAATTTGCGTCGGATCGGCCAAAACCATTCCCTGGTCTTTCTTGATATTCTGCCGAATTTCAATGGTGGAAGGCATGGAAGATCTAAGGAATTTAAGAGCCTCATTAACGATAGGTGATATATCTATAGGCTTCAAGTCGGATTCAGCCTGTCGACTGAAAGTAACGATTTGCTTAACCAGGTTTTTTGCCCGCTTACCAGCCTTAAGTATCCCCTTCATGTAGGACTGAACCTTTTTGTAATCATGTGTTCTGCCCAATGCCAGTTCAGTATAGCCAATGACTGCGCTTAGGATATTGTTAAAATCATGGGCAATACCTCCGGCCAGTGTTCCAAGGGCTTCCATCTTTTGTGCCTGTTTAAGCTGCCTCTCAAGTGAAATTTCGTGGGTCACATCCAGCCCAATAAATACAAAATGTGTAATTCTGCCCGCCCTGTCCCTGACCGGCGAAACAGTCGCATTAAGTTCATAAAATGTACCGTCTTTTATTTTGTTGATAGTTCTTCCCGACCATTTGCCACCATTTTTTACGATATCCCTTATCATTTTGTACATTGCCTCGCCCTGTTCTCCATCAAACAGAATCAGTGGACTTTTTCCGATGACTTCCTTTTGACTGTATCCGGTCTTATATTCAAAGGCAGGATTGACATATTCGATTTTATCGTCTATTCCGGTTATTACAAAGGTTTCATCCGCCTGTTCCACGGCAATTGCCATACGTACCCGTTCCTTTTCGGCAATACGCTGAGATACAGTGATGGCAACATTATCACAAAATCTTTCAAATAATGCAATGAGCTTTGGTTTAAACCATCCATTTCGCTTATAGTTTAATTGTACCAATCCAAAGGTCTCACCCCCGGATCTCAGGGGAATAAGTGCCATGGATTTGTATCCATCGTTAAGGCATCTGTTGGAATCGCCGTTGCATCCTTCCATGCTATTAGCTTCCAGGAAATTGGCGATGCTGTTAGTCCAAAAGCTTCCATGGTATGTAAAAAAGGGGTCTGATGCATCAAATCCTCTGGAGATCACCTTCCCACATATACATTTAAGAACAGCTTTACCATAAATATCACGTTTGATCTGACCATCAGCACATCCGATGCAGATACTATTCTCTGCCTTTATAAATTCTTCTGAAAAACCGGATACTTCAAAGTAAGGAAAATCCTCATCCTCGCGCAATCGGATGCCAACAGCATCACATTCTGTAAAATCTTTAAAAAGCCGGATCGTTTTTTTCATTATTTCCCTTAAATCATCTGGAGAGTTTAACAATCTTAGCAGTTCAATTGTAATTTCCCGTTCCATGTCAATCTCTTTTCGTTCAGTTATATCTCTGGCAATACATAAAACAGCGAGACCTTCTTCCAGTTCAATCTGAT
>JAXHUS010000396.1:0-2267 GCA_034189305.1 Thermodesulfobacteriota bacterium
AAGGAATTAAAAGGAATGTTAAATTCCACAAGAAACCTGGAAGCAGCAAGAGAAGTTGGGAAATTAATAGGTAAAAAATGTAAAGAGAAAGAAATATCTAAAATAGTATTCGATCGTAATGGATACCTTTACCATGGCAGGGTTAAAGCTCTGGCAGATTCTGTCAGGGAAGCAGGTTTAAATTATTAATAAACTCTGGAGAAATAAATTGGTAGAGTCTACTAACATTGAAGAAAGCGATTTGATTGACAAAGCTGTTCATATTAGTCGGGTAGCAAAGGTAGTAAAGGGGGGGAGAAGATTTAGTTTTAGTGCAATTATGGTAGTAGGTGATGGAAATGGTCTAGTAGGATACGGTTTGGGTAAAGCTAATGAAGTTCCCGAAGCAATTCGAAAAGGAATTGAAAAGGCTAAAAAAAACTTAATCAATATTCCTATTGTAAATAAAACCATACCTTGTGAAATAATTGGTTCTTATGGAGCAGGAAAGGTTTTTTTAAAACCTGCATCTGAGGGAACTGGAATAATTGCAGGCGGTGCGGTGAGGGCAGTTATTGAAGCAGCTGGAATAAAAAATATTCTGACAAAGTGTTTAGGGTCAAATAACCCCCATAATGCAGTAAAAGCTACTATAGCTGGCCTTAAAAAAATTAAACATATAGAAGAAATATATAAAAAACGGAAAAAAACTAAATAAAATGCAAGAGGTAAAGTTAAAATTAGTAAAAAGTAAAATTGGCAGACCTAAAAAACATAAATTGATTCTTAAGAGTCTTGGGCTTAAAAAGATGAATAAGGTAAAAACGTTAAGAAACACACCCCAGATAGAGGGTATGATTAATAAGGTTTCACATCTTATAGAGATAATCGATTAAAGGTGAATTGAATGCACTTAAATGAACTTTCTTATCCTGACGGAGCTCGTAAAAAAAGAAAAAGGGTTGGTAGGGGGCCTGGTTCTGGAAAAGGAAAAACTTCGGGTAAAGGACATAAAGGCCAGAAAGCTCGTTCGGGTTGTAAATTAAAGAGGGGTTTTGAAGGGGGCCAGATGCCTCTTAAAAGGCGGCTCCCCAAACGCGGTTTTACAAATATTTTTAAAAAGCATTATACAATAATTAATGTAAAAGACTTAAACATTTATGATGAGGGCAGTACTATAGATGTGGAATCTCTAAAGAGGGAAGGTCTGATAAAAAAAGTTCGAGCAGGGATTAGACTTTTGGGAGACGGAGATATAGAAAAAGCTTTTACCGTAAAAGTAAACTATTGTACTAAAGCCGCCCGGAAAAAGATAGAATCTGCTTCAGGAAAAATAGAGATAATATAATGTTTACCGGTTTTCAAAACATACCTAAAATACCTGAGTTAAAAAGACGGATTCTTATAACCCTTTTTTTACTTACCATATATAGAATAGGAGTTCATGTTCCCACACCTGGAATCGACGGACAGGCTTTATCAGCATTTTTTAAAGCCCAAGCCAAAGGGACTTTATTTTCTCTGTTTGACATGTTTACAGGAGGGGCCTTAGAAAATTTTTCCGTTTTTGCTCTGGGAATTATGCCGTATATCAGTGCTTCTATTATTCTGCAACTTTTGACTGTTGTGATTCCACAACTTGAAAGGCTATCTAAGGAGGGTGAAGAGGGGCGGAAAAAAATTGTCCAATTGACACGCTATGGAACAGTGTTAATAAGTATCATTCAGGGTTTTATGATAAGTGTCGGTCTTGAGAAAATGACGCCTGCAGGGGAACCTGTAGTTTTAAATCCTGGATGGAATTTCAGGCTTATGACAATAATAACCCTTACCGCTGGAACTGCATTCATAATGTGGTTAGGAGAAGAAATTACGGAAAGGGGTATTGGGAATGGAATTTCTTTAATAATTTTCACAGGCATTGTGGCAAGAATACCAATGGCAATTATAAATACCTTCACTTATTTAAAAACCGGTGAAATTCGTATCTTCTTTTTGTTAATAATTTTAGTGTGTATGATTGTTGTTGTTGGAATCATAATATTCGTGGAAAGAGGACAGAGAAGGATACCTGTACAATATGCGAAAAGAATAGTGGGGAGGAAAATTTATGGTGGACAAACAACTCATTTGCCCTTAAAGATAAATACAGCAGGGGTTATTCCACCGATTTTTGCATCTTCTATAATGATGTTTCCAGCTACTGTTGTAAATTTTGTGGAGATACCCTGGATGAAGATCGTATCCAATAATTTAATGCCGGGTAAAATATTATATGAGCTTTTATT
>JAXHUS010000397.1:0-3077 GCA_034189305.1 Thermodesulfobacteriota bacterium
CAACTGTTTTACAATGATGGCCTTATCGCCTTTTCTATTTTTCAGGGCAAAAAGAAAGATATCGCACTACACAAAAGTCCTTTTAATCCGTCCCTTAACGACAGGAGGGTTGTATATTATACCAAGGGTTTGCTGAAGGTTATGGACTTTAACAAAAAAGATGCAGGGATTTCAATAGTTGGGGAATTATTCTGGGATGAGATGAAAAAGGTAGCGGAATCACTTACCCTTTATACGCCACAAAAGGCAAATTGAAAAATTCTTTAAACTAATAAAGATGTTGGTAACAGTTCACGGGGATCAGTCGACAGGGTTCAGGAAAAGACTTTAACTTATGGGAGTTATGGAAATTTTGGACTGTGAAGATGTTTAATTGCTCATGGGTTTTTTAAGAAAAGCTTAACCGACGACCGCTTCCTGACCTCCGTGAACTGTTGCAATGTATATAAAAAGTTGCTTAATAGAAGAGGGCGAATTTGAGATACATACTATTTACAGGCAAAGGTGGGGTTGGAAAAACAAGTGTTGCCGCCGCTACAGGTTTTAGATGTGCAGAGTTAGGTTTTAAAACCTTGGTTATGAGTACTGATGCGGCGCATAGCCTTGCCGATTCCTTTAACAGGAAAGTGGGCTATAAACAAACATATCTTTGTAAAAATCTTTATGGACAGGAAATTGATGTTAATGAAGAAATAAAGAAGAATTGGGGCCCCATTCAAGGATTCTTACAGCAGTTTTTAAAATATAAAGGATTTGATAATGTAATTGCAGAAGAATTGGCTATTTTCCCCGGGATGGAAGAGGTGTTCAGTCTTTTACAGCTGAAAGACTATTATGTTGAAGGAAGATACGATGTGGTTATCGTTGACTGCGCTCCCACGGGAGATAACTTAAGGCTTCTTGCCGCACCGGACATAGCCAGGTGGTATATGGAGAAAATTTTCAATATTGAGCGGACTGTATTTAAAGCGGTAAGGCCGGTAGCCAAGCATTTTGTGGAAATGCCCCTTCCTTCGGACGATGTCTTTCAAAGTATGGAGGGGCTCTACAAAAATTTAATCGGAATGAAAGAGGTACTTATCGATAAAAAAATCAGTACTATAAGGGTTGTACTTAATCCTGAAAAAATGGTGATTAAAGAATCTCAAAGGGCATACACCTTCCTGAATCTATTCGGGTATTCAATAGACGGTGTTGTGGTGAACAGGATTTTACCCGAAGAAATTAAAGATCCATATTATAAAAAGTGGATGGAAATTCAAAAAGAGCATTTAAAAGAGATTAAAGAATCTTTTCAGCCGTTGCCTATATTTACCTCAAAACTCTTTAATCAAGAAGTAATCGGAATGAAATTACTTGCTAAAATGGCAACAGATATATATGATGAAAAAGATCCAACTATGATATATTATGACGAAAACCCAATTGAGATAGAAAAAACAGAGGATGGTTATTATCTATTTCTAAATCTTCCCTTTGTTACGAAAGAGTATCTTAAAATGTGGGTAAAAGAAGGAGAACTTGTTATAAAATTTAAGAATTATAAAAGAAATGTATTATTACCTAGAGCATTAGCTCATTTAAAACTTAAAGGAGCCAATCTGGAAGGAAAGTTACTCAGAATTAAGTTTGGAGGTGATAAAAATGAGTAAAGGTGCTGGATTGTGCAGTATATGCCCTTTTTCTAAAATTTTTTCCCGTCTTACAACATCTGAAGCAGGAAAACACATGCTTAACGCCCGAAAAGAGGTTCTTATGGCTATTAAGTCTTTGATCGAAAAGGAAGTACAGAGAACAGAAAATATGAAGGGCGACAATAAAGCTGAAGAGGTTGAAATAAACTAAGTATCCATTGGCTATTTGCTTTATATAAAAGTAGAGAAATAAGAAGTAAGCACGAAGAGTTTTTAAATAAATTATTTTGCCGGCTCTCCTGAAGGCTGTCTTCTGTATTATTTGTTCCTGCCCGGTTGTGACCGCACGTCATGGATGTTATTTAGTTGTCAATAAAAAATCCTTACGCATGAATAAAAAAATATGATATATATGTATTCTGGATTGGAAATTCAGGAGAGATGTCCGAGCTGGCTTAAGGAGCACGACTGGAAATCGTGTGTACGCCCAAAAGGTGTACCGAGGGTTCGAATCCCTCTCTCTCCGCCATGTTTATGGTAACCGGGTCCTGCACAGCGAGATTTTACAAATTCCGTCAGGTCCGGAAGGAAGCAGCGGTAGTAAAAATTTTCGGGTGTTGCAGATAAACCTGGTTACCAATTTTGTATATGAAAATAGAGAATTCGGAAATCAGGAGTCAGAAGAAAGAGTTTGTAAAATAAATTATTCCGGTCCCCCTTGAATTAAGGCTTCTGTATTTTTTTTATGCGCAGGTCATGCAGGTAATTTAATAATAATGTCATATCTAGTTCTTGCCCGTAAATGGAGACCCCGGAACTTTGATGAAGTTATTGGTCAGGAGCATGTGGTAAGAACCCTCAAAAATGCTATAGTTGCAGGCAGAATTGCCCATGCTTTTCTTTTTACAGGTTCCAAAGGGGTAGGAAAGACTTCTGTAGCCAGAATTTTAGCCAAAGCCCTGAATTGTGAATCCGGTCCTACTGTCAATCCATGTAGTCAATGTGCCGGCTGTAAGGAAATAACAAATGGAAACTCCATAGATGTATTGGAAATTGATGGCGCCACTCATACTAAAGTAGATGAAGTAAGAGAAATTATCGAAAATATTAAATATCGACCTTCCGGCAGCAGGTTTAAAATTTATATTATAGATGAAGTTCATATGTTATCCGGAAGCGCTTTCAATGCCCTTTTAAAGACACTGGAGGAACCGCCGGAACACGTAATTTTTATTTTTGCCACTACTGAAGCTCATAAAATTCCTGAAACAGTTCTATCCCGCTGCCAAAGATTTGATTTCAGGAGAATTTCTTATAAAGAAATACTTTCTCATCTTATTTCTCTCACAAAAAAAGAAGAAATAAAAATAAGCGAGAAGGGGCTTAATATAATTATACAGGAAGCCGAGGGAAGTCTGAGAGATGCCCAGAGTTTACTGGATC
>JAXHUS010000398.1:0-6790 GCA_034189305.1 Thermodesulfobacteriota bacterium
GGCAGAATAAGCATATAGCATGCTTGGAGAGAAATGAGGATCGTTTTTTATAAGGCCACGTTCAAAATTTTTAAGGCTTTCATGAATAGAAGACGGTTTTATGTAAGCTTCTGTACTCCCACACCATATCATTACACATCGTTCTAATTTATGGAGTTTTTTAAAATCTTCAATATCTTCTGTAATGGATTCCACCAGATCAAGGTTATTCTTTAGTCTTTTTATATGCCTGCCATTCAAGTTTTTTACATATTTTTTATTAAATATCCCTTTTTTAGGTGCAATTCCCTCCAGAAATGTTTTTAATTCTTCAATAGCCTTTTCCTCCAAAACTTTATGTTTTTTTGCTGCTAAATAACAATTATCTTTATATATATCCCATCCACAAAAAACTAAATCCTCAATATTTGCAAGATCAACAAAATCTTTAATATATGGAACCCTTCCCTCATCCCTTTTCCCCAATCTTATGGTTCCCATCTGAGTTAACGAACCGATAGGTAAAGCACGCTTTCTTCTTACAGCCTCCACTCCGGCAATAAAAGTAGTACTAACAGCACCACCAATACCGGGAATTAAAACTCCCAATTTCCCTTTACTCTTTTTTATATCTTCCTTTTTTTTAATCATATTGTACCTCAATTTCACCACACCCTTAATTTCCAGTAAGCCAGATCATTTTACCATTTTTCCATTTAGCAAATATATGGAATCCAAGATTTTCCGAATAAACCTTAATAAATCCTATGAAATCTTCATTTTCATTGAGAAAAAGAAAAGGAAATCTGGTATTGATAAGGCTTGAAACCTTTTTTTTTACAACCGTAAATGTATCCAGAACTTCTTTCCTTTTATCTTCTTTATTAAGAAGGGCTAAGTTTTTAGAATGCGATTTTGGATAGTGTAATGTTATATAGATCTTATTTTTGGGGTTAAGGTACAAATGAATATTTATGCCGGACTGGCTCAGGGAATTCGCAAGGATTGCAAATCGAAGCTCCAATAATTCTCTAAAGGTTATTGCAGCAACTTTATTTAAATCTTTGGCATCAATTCCAGAGCTTACTTTTACCGATAAAATAAAAATACTTATCAAGAAAACCATCACCTTTTTTGGCATAATAATGATAAACATAAAATTTATTAATAATCAATAATAATTTTAGATTTCGAAATTCTACATTTTGTAATTTATATAATAATTTCAAAAAGTTATACGAATTATACACAAAATGACATTTAATCGAAATTGCTTTAAATGTCCTGTCATTCGATTTGCCAATTATAAAAAAATAAGTAAAATCTAAAGTATACATAAAATTAAATTAATAGAAATTTAATGAACATGAATATAAATAACAATACTACAGTTTTAATTGTTGATGACGATAAAGATATCAGTTTAATTTTTTCCGAATTTTTCCAATATGAAGGTTATAAAGTAAATACAGCTCATAGTGGAACAGAGGCTTTTTATCTTTTAAATAAAAATTCTATCGATTTAATTGTTACTGATATTAACATGCCGGAAATGAACGGCATTGACTTTATACATAAAGTGCGTGAAATAAATCCGTATATTCCTGTAATTGTTGTAACTGGTTCTTATGATTTGAGCGTCAACAAAAGATTAGAGAATATGAATATTTTTGAATTCTTGAATAAACCCGTGCATATGGATGCGCTTCTTAATGTTGTAAAAAATGCATCTAAATCCTGATATTCTTAAAAATCTCCTTCACCTTTTCTCTGGCTTTTTGAGGTATAATTATTTTTTCAAATCTTTCGGGTTGACCTGATGGTTTTGTGGCGTCAAGACCCATCTTTGCCGAAAGGTAACCATCCTTTGCGGAAGGGTCGATAAAAGAGCCTCCAACATCTTTTAGCACTATCAAGTCTCTATCGGCCTGAAACCTACTTGAGATGGCCCATTCCACCTCTCGTAAATTATAAATGTCTATATCATCATCCACAACAACTGCAAATTTTATATATATGTTGTTACTAAGGATTGAATACAGAGCAGTTCTTGCTTCGGCCTCATCTTTCTTTTTTATCGAGATTATTACATGGGAAGTATACATAGAAACGGCAATATCCTGTACAGATGGAACTACCTTTTTTAATTCTTTTAAAATATTACTTTTAAAGGCAAGGGCGGTTAAAAGATCATCCTCTACGGAAAAAGGCTTGAAGATGGCATAAAGGGGACTCATTTGATGAGTAATGGCAGTTACTTCTATAACCGGGTTTTGAGCAGTTATATAGTAGCCGGTACTTTCCCCGAAAGGGCCTTCAGTTTCCCTGACACCAGGAAGAATCTTACCCTCAAGTACAATCATTGCATGGGCTGGAACTGCAAGATCAATACTTTCTGCCTGTATTAGCTCTAAAGGTTCTCCTCTTAAAGTTCCGGCCAGGGTAAGCTTATCTCCAAAAGGAAACCATCCCACTGAAGCAAGCAAAATCATTGGTTCAACCCCAATTGCTATGGCAACATCAAGGGGTTCACCCTTTTCCTCTGCCCTGCGAAAATATTCGGTAGAGGTCCTGCTGGCCAAAAATATTCCCAATCTGTTTTTACTTTTTACCTGTAGTCTATGCACCCCCATAGTTTTGTTTCCACTTTCAGGATCTTGAGAGAAAACAACTCCCTGGGTAATATAAGGCCCAGCGTCTTTTTCATGATATGTAAGGACGGGGAGATGTTTTAAAATATCAATATCCTTGTTTAAAACCACTTCTTTAACAGGGGCCTCAGATACTATAACGGGCGGGATTGTCTTTTCATGTATGCTGGAAAATTTTTTATAGGCATTTTCTTCGTCTGTTTCAAGAGCCATGGCAATCCTTTTCCTTGAACCCAGGAGATTTCCAACAACGGGCATGTTGTATCCCGCTACATTTTCTATAATTGCAGCAGGACTCCCCTCCTTTTTCCCTAATTCTTCAAAAAAGGCAGGTATTTCAAAGCGGGGATCCAAAGAATCTTTTACTGTAATTATTTCACCCTCTTCTTCCAGACGTTTTATAAAACTCCTTAAATTTCTATAAGCCATTTTTAAATTTCCTCCTTTATTAAAGGGCGTAATATACCACCACCCGTTTAACAAAGTCAATTATTTTATATGAACAATAATGAATCCAGAAGTCAGAATGAAGAATTTGTAAAATAAGTTGTTACAATCCCCTTCCGGCTTCTGTATGCTTTTCCATGTATGGTTGTGACTATAGGTTATGCAGGTTATTTAGATGAAATTCCTGTCCTATTCAGTTAACCAACCCTCATCTCATGAAAATCCGTAATCTTTCCAGTTCTTTAATACCATATCCTGAATATCTTTGGGCCATATAGTCTGAAAGGATGAAACTTTTGCAATCCACTCCTTTGGCCAGTCAAAGGGCCATGTCCCATCAATAAGAATCCTTCCCCCTTCTTCATATTTCCTTTCCTGTGGTGACAGCCAGGGGAGAAGGGGACAGGACCAGGTTCCCGGGAATTTAAAGATACCCTTATCGGGGTGTACCCGGGTAGATAGCGCCCATATAATATCCTTTAGATTGGTAATGTCCACATCTTCATCAACTATAAGGAGAACATTACCGGTCGTAGCACCTGATTTTGTGGACCAGAAATCCATGGCCAGATGTCTGGGATAGGTTTTGCTGGGGACTTTAGTGGATATAGCCCAGAAATGACCGGTACCTTCCGGGGGGCAGTACACAAACTTTACCGGGTGATGTCTTATATCCCGCAGTTCCCTTAATACATCCGCCCCCATAGTCAGAGGCACCATCGCTGCACAGTCGTCAACCGGAACACCCATAGCGCTGACCGGAAGAATGGGGTTATCCCTGTAAGTAATGGCAGTTACCGTGTAAACCGGTTTTTCACTTCTTCCGGAAGCGCTGTATCCTGTATATTCGCCAAAGGGTCCCTCTTCTCTCCTTTCAAAAGGATCCACGTACCCTTCTATAATGATCTCTGCATACGCCGGCACATAAAGGTCCACTGTTTTAGCTTTAACCAGCTCCAGAGGTTTCTCCCGCAATCCCCCGATAATATCGGCCTCACTTACACCTGTATCCAGCATGGCTGCAGATATGATAGCGGTAACCGGTTCGGTTCCGATAACGGTTGCAAATTCCATTCTTTTTTCATTCTCGCTATATTTTTTATAATGGATGCCGATATGTTGGGGGTACATTATCAAACCCCCGAGATGGTTCCTATCGTGAATCATCTGACGGTACATACCGTAATTTACCCATTCAGTTTCCGGGTCTTTTGTGATGATAGTATGCCAGGTACTGATATACCTGCCCCCGTCTCCCTCATGAACATAAGGGGCAGGGAATTTAAAAAGGTCGATCTCCTCTCCCAGAAGAACATTTTGTTGGGAGGTCCCCGAACCTACAATTACAGGTTTTTTAGGCGACTTCTTCCTTCTTAAGTACTCTTCTGTTATATCCATTATGCCGGAATCTACAGGCATATCCAGAGCGCTGGCAAATCTGGCAAAACGGTTCCTGACGCTGAGGCTCATGGGGGCTCCCAGAATTTTACATCCAGGGTAACCCTTGATGTTTTCAAAGAGGGGGGCAGGAGACATAGTATCGTATACCCTCCTTATTATTGCACCAACTTCCAGGTTCCAATCCACTTCTTTCTTTACTCGAACTAATTCACCATTTTCTTCAAGGTTATTCAACCACTCCCGTAAATCTAAAAATGCCATTTAATCTCCTCCTTTATAGAATATTATATTAATTGATTATATATGATAACTCTATCATAAAATGTCAAAACGTTATTCATTATATATGTTATACGTAAAAGCAACATGTAATTTCTAATAACCTACATGACCTACGGTCACAACCAGGCATTTAAAAAAATACAGAAGACAGGGGGAGGTTCGGAATAATTTATTTTACAAACTCTTCCTTCTGACTCCTTCCTTCTGACTTTTAGAATTCTCATTTTCCCCAAAATCCGACATTGATTTTAAGATCGTCTATCTATCATAGTATTATATAAACTTCTATTTATACCTTATAGGTGTAAGGGTTCTTATCAAAATGTTTATTGTTTATTGGTATTGTAAACAATATATTTATTTCAATGTCGATTTTGGGTTTTCATATAAACTTGACAAATTTAAATTTATTATTTATGTAAAAACCCTTATAATCTTGCAAAACTAAATTATATTACGGAGGTTAACTATTTATGAGCATTAATTTCTTTTATATTTTTTTTATTGTCAACTTTATTTTCTTTGTGCCGGATTCATTTGTCTTTGCCTCTGATAATAGTAAAGATTCTTTGCTTTTACGCATAGAAAGGCTTGAAGAAGTTATAAACAAACAGCAGGAGTTGTTAGAATCCTTAAAGTGTGAACTTAACGAGCAAAAGGAGATGGATGAAAAGGCAAAACTGGAGCAGAGAAAAGAAATTGGTGAATTAAAGGCAAAGATCGAAAATGAAGAGTCAGACGTGAGTATTATTGCCCTCCGAAAACCAAAAAAATTTAAAGTAACGGGCAGGGTTCAATTTCGTTACCAGGCAATAAATGATAATAATGACGACCTTTCCATAGTGACCGGTCAAAAGCCTTTTGACAGTTTTGGGAATGATGGTTTTTCCATTCGCAGGATGAGACTGAACTTTTTTGGCGAAATAAATGAAAGATGGGGGTGGCATGTGCAAATTAGCGGTGACGGGCAGGATAATGAAGATAATATATCATCTGATACTCCGGATTACAGGCTTATAAAAGATGATGTGGGTATTAAGCTACAGGATGCATTAATTTCTTACCATTTAAATCCCTATTTTAATATTGTTTTTGGTCAATTTAAGTGCCGTTTTTCTCCATCCTATCTTACATCCGGTCCTTCTCTGCCCCTTTGTGAAAGACCCCTTGTTATTGATAAGCTTGCCAGAACCAGGGAAATAGGAATAAGCATTGAATCAAAAACAGAAGGGACATGGGATGGTAGAGACTACTACAAAAAGCCGTCTGAAACCCCTTTTTACTATGCTTTAGGTATTTATAACGGTAATAAATTTAACCGAATGCGAAATGATAATGAAAATATGATGTATACGGCAATGATAATGCTAAGACCTTTACATGGGTTTAGATTAGGAGCAAGTTATGCCTATGATGAGATTGGCACGGAATATGAGACAACAGTTTTGGGGGACCCTGAACTTGCAAAATTTTTGGTGTCGGAAGGAGGCAGGATAAAATGGGAAGAGTATTATGCCTATAAAGGAAAGAATCGTAAAATTGGGGATAAACTTGATATATGGGATGTTAACTGCGCATTAGATTTAGGCAGATTGCATCTACAATTCGAGTATATCTCCCAGGATGGAAATAGTACAAGCAGGGCTTATGGTTACGGACTTCAGGGTCAGTTTGACGTAATTGACCTTCTTAACTCTTTGAAAATATTAAGAAACTGGTCATTATGGGAAGCGGTAAAAGGTGTGCAGATAGTCTTCCGGTATGATGAATTTGATCCAAATACAGATATGGATAATAGCTTTGACAGCAGGTGGTACACTGCGGGATGGAATTTTTTCATTCATGATCCCCATTTAAAATGGCAGTTGAATTATACAAAAAGGAATGAAATGCATGGAAAAGAGATGGACAATGATATCCTTTACTCCCATTTTCAATTATTATTCTGAAATTTCAAAAATACGGGGCAAAAACCCGGCTTAAGGTTAAATTCATACATCTAAACCGCGGAATACTATGTAACATCTGTA
>JAXHUS010000399.1:0-2858 GCA_034189305.1 Thermodesulfobacteriota bacterium
CCTGTAGCAGGTGTTTATCCTCAAGGAAGCGAGAAAGCGGTGGCCCATTTTGGTACCGGTCTTTGGGTACACGATGTGCAAACCAATTCTGCAACAAGTGTGGAGTGCCATAGTTCACTGAATTCGGGTATGGAGGTAGGTTTTTTTTCACTTAGTAATTTAATTACCTCATCCAGGGGACAGATTAGGTAGGTATAATCCCAGATTTTGCAGTAGAAGTCGTAAAGAGACAAAGGAAACCATAACTTCAATCGGGGTGTCTTAGCTGCCTATATCGCAATATCCCTTGATATAAAAAGGAAAGGATTGAAAATTATTTTCTTAAAAAAATTATCTCTTTAAGGGGCTTTCGATTTGATACAGGACTTTCTGCAGGATATCCAAGAGCAACCACTGCCATCAGTTCGTATCCTTCAGGAACATTAAGAAGCTCTTCAACCTTATCTCTATTATTTAATATTTCCCCCAGCCAAACTGAACCAAGGCTAAGTTGATGGGCTGCAAGAAGCATATTCTGTAGGAATGCACCAACTGCCTGTATATCTTTTACCCTATTATAACTTGCACTATTATCAAGAAAAACGACAATGCATACAGATGAACTGTCGATAATTCGTCCATATCGAGTAAAAAGTGAGAGGCTTTTTTTAATTTCTTTATCTTTTATTATTGCAACTCTCCATGGCTGATTATTAAGACCGGATGGCGCCCATATTCCCGCTTCTATAATCTCCTTTAACTTTTCTTCTTCCACCTCTTTTGGGCTAAACTTTCTTATACTTCGGCGTGATTTTATTATATTTAGCATTTTGGTATCTCCAGTTAAACGAAATAGTATATATAAAAATAGATTAGAAAATCTATCAAATAAAAAAGAATGCAGCAATTCTCGGTAAAAAAACATAAAAGGCAAGAAAAATCCAAAAAGGGTGATTTTTTAAATAGTACTATTCCGGCAGGTAAAAAAATCCAATCTAAACATAATAATTTTTTCCATTTTAAAGGCTCCTCCAATCTATTATATATTAAGCAATGACAGAGATTTTTGATATTCTTCCCAGAGAAATTCTTTTTTAATCCCCATATCTATAATATCCCAGGGAAAAACTTCATCTTTTTCCCTCTGGCGGTAAGTATAGAAGTGGGGATTTATATCTATTTCCCTGAAGGTCTTCTCCCAGTTACCATTGTTTTGATGAACGGATAAAAGGATTTTTGATACTTTGCTGTCTCCCCTTGAAAGCAAGGCCTGAATATGACTCCATTTTGGCGGTTCAAAGTTGATTATTATATTGCTTTCTTTTTTAAGGGCATTTGTGATCTTTTTTAATCTTTTTTTCAACTCCTCCACTTCTAAAAAAGGATGCCATTGAAACGGCGTCCATGGCTTTGGCACAAAGGGATTTATACTTAATGTTATCTTTCCTAAAAATTTTTTACTCTTTCCAGTTTTAAGAAAAATATGTTTTACCTTCTTACATAAAGATATTATAGATTCTATGTCTTCCCGGGTTTCAAAGGGGAGTCCAATCATAAAATATAATTTAAGATTTTTTATCCCTTCATTTAATATAAGGTAAACCGCTTCAAAAATTTCTTCATCACTTATATTTTTATTTATAATTTTTCTAAGTCCCGGCGAACCGGTTTCGGGGGCTAAAGAGACGGTTTTATGGCCGCTTTCCTTTAAACCCCTGACCAGTTCTTTTGTAACTGTATTGAACCTAAGGGAGGAAACGGAAAAGCCTCCGGTCTTTTCCTTAATAAACATACAGATATCATTAAGTTTCGGATGTTCGGAAACCGATGTGCCGATGAGACCAATCTTTTTATTTTTAAGGGAAGATTCATCCAAGACAGAAATTATATTATTATAATCGGCATTTCTCGGAGGTCTGAAGATATGTCCTGCCGCACAAAACCTGCATCCCCAATTACACCCCCTTCTGATTTCCATAAGAAACATATCCCCTAATTCTGTCTGTTTTGTTTGAATTCTGGAATAGAGGGGGTTTTTTACGGAAGCTTTGCGTTTTTTAATCTTTTTTGGATGAAAATCTTTATATGGAAATATTGCCTTTAAATTTCCTGAAGCATGATATGTTTTACGATAAAAACGGGGGGCATAGGTTCCTTCTATTTGTGACAGCTTTTCAAGGAGATCTTCCTTATCTTCAAAACGTTGATAATACTCCATGTAAATTTCCATAAATTTTTGAAAAAAGTCTTCTCCTTCTCCAATTACGATTAGATCTAAAAAATCCGAAAGGACTTCCGGGTTAAGGGTTAATGCCACGCCCCCACCTATGACAAGGGGATATGAATTATCTCGATCAAGGCTTTTCAGAGGAATTTTTGCAAGGTCTAACATGGTTAATATATTAGGATAATCGTTTTCAAAGGAAACCGAAAAGGCGATTAAATGAAACTGATAAAGGGGTTGACAGGATTCAAGGCTGAATAAGGGGGTAGAATGTTTCCGGTATTCCAATGTATCTTCAAATGAGGGTAAAAATACCCTTTCGCATAAGGCATCCGGAATCTGGTTTAAAATTTTGTATATGGACAAAAAACCTAAGTTCGACATGCCAATATGATAATAGTTGGGATAGCCTAAAACCCAATTTACCTTTTTTCCACCCCACGGCTTTTTTATCACCCCTTTTTCATTTTGAACTAAATCTCTGTTTTTTTCCTTCAGTTTCCAGGTCATATCAAATTTTTCCCACACAAACTTGCATTATACCAAAAATTGCAGTAGCAATTTTTGGTAAATTAAAAATTAAAATAGCAAAAAATAAAAAAGTGAAATTAAATTTTCCCATTTTCCTTTTACATTTTGTATTGCCTGAAAAATT
>JAXHUS010000004.1:0-4443 GCA_034189305.1 Thermodesulfobacteriota bacterium
AATGTCTTTGGACTTAAAGCAAGGAATCTATAATGAATTATCAAAATTTTTTTGGCATTTGGATTTTGAACTTTCTTTGACATTTGAGCCTTGGCATTTGACATTTTTCTTATTTTAAGAGTTAAGTTAATAATCATAAAATTAATTGTCCGGAATGGGCTATAGTATAAATTGTCTTAAGTTTATATAAAAATAGAGAAGTCGGAACAAAGAAATTTGTATGTGTATGTAAAATAAATAAAAAAGGAAGTGCGCAGGTCACTGGTGGGCCTCCTGGACTTCAAATCCAGTGGGGGGCGTTAGTAGCGTCTCTGGTGGGTTCGATTCCCATGCACTTCCGCCAGTCTAATTAAAGATAGGGAGACTTAAAATGATAGGAAATATTGGAATGCCGGAATTAATAATATTATTTTTTATCGTTCTGGTCTTATTCGGAGCGGGAAAGCTTCCGGAAATCGGATCAGCCCTTGGCAAAGCTATTAAAGGCTTTAAAAAATCAGTGAGTGATTCCCCGGAAATTGCAGATAAGGAAAATAAGTAATATTGCCAATGAGTTTAAACCGGAGTTAAATTGTGTATGCCTTTTGTTAAAGGGTGGAAGGAGTATATTTCATATTTTGAAGAAGATAAATTCAATATCATAAAATACATAATAATCCTTAGCTTTATTATTTCAATTCCCTTTTACAGCTTCGCTGTTGAGCATTCTAACTTACCCCATAATGAAGACAATCATATAAAATGTTTTAGCTGTCATATAGAGAACTATTATTTAGGGGACAACCTTATTGATTCCGAGACCAATTCAAACCTCTGTCTTTCCTGCCATAATCCCGCAGGTCAGGCATCACATTTTAGCTTCAGCCGTTCTTGCCAGGCGGACCCCATGAATGAAGAAGATAAGGGAACATCCCATAGATGGGATTCGGGACCGGCAGGTCGTATCGTTGCAGGATCCGAAAATACTTCCTATGGTAAATTTGAGATAAAAGGATATTTAAAAAATTACCGCCCGGTTTCTTACAATATCAGGATTATTAAAACAGGGGATATTGGCAGCGCGTCTTTTTATTGGGAAGATAATACAGGCAATCACGGCACTGAGGTTCTTTTGAAAACAGTGAATTTAAGTTATGGAATGAAAGTTTCATTCAGCAATCCTAAAAAACGCAGTATTACCACAAACCATGGAACCAGAATATCTTTAACCGATTATAACAATCGCTTTGAACCCGATGAATTCTTTTTATCTGACTGGAAAGTAGTTATTCCTGATTACGATCATATTTACAGAAAGATTTTTAATTATTACAGTTCTACGGGAACTTTGACAATAGAAGAGGATAGACCCTTCCTAAAAGAGACTGAGCCGAACCGGATTTATCTTCTAAAAAATATAAGCCCTTTTAAAAAAGGAGACAGTTGGAATTTTTGTATATTGCCCGGCATAAATAACCCATTGAATCCGGAGATGTATCGAAATATAAAAGACAACAAAATATCCTGTTCGACGTGCCATGCGGTTCATGACGATATAAAGGCCAATCCGGCTTTGATAAGACCTGCATTAAAAGATGTTGCAGACGGTGGAAGTAAAAATCATTTACAAAAAATCGGGGCGGGATGGGTAGAAAACCAATTCGCTGGGTTTCCTGTTATAATTCATCATACGGATGTTGGGGAAAAGGCAACTACCATCATTAGTAATGATAGTGAAAATATTACCTTTACAACGCCTTTAAAAAATCCGGTAAATGCCGGTGATGCCTTTGGTATTCGTTATATCGGGGGAACCTGTAAAGATTGTCATTCCTATTTACATCAGGAAGTGTATAAAAGGGGTGGAAAGGGGAGTCATCCCGTTGGAATAGCGATACCAGGGAATCCTTCCTACAATTATCACCATAACTTACCATTGGAAAATAATATGGTGGAATGCATTACGTGCCATAAGACTCATAATGCCGGTTCAGGAGGAGTTTCCCACGGAAAACTCCTCAGGATAAAAAATGATGGGTTTCTATGTAAGAGTTGTCATACATATCCTGATCACTTCGGCAGAAGTTGTATTGCTTGCCATACACCCCACTTCACCTCAAATATTTATATTATTAAGGAAACTGTGAATAAAAAGAAGGTTATATTTTTAAAGAATAAAAAAGGCGGTGATTATGCAGAAATTAATAAATATCCCAAAGGAATTTGCAATGTGTGTCATAACCCTGAATCCCATGTAAATTATAATTGGGAGGGGGGTAACGGGCATAACAGGGAAAAGATATGTGTTGAGTGCCATTCCCATAAAAATGGTTTTAAAATTAAAGAAAAATTATGAAGTATTTGATAACCTTTTTTATATTTCCTTTCTGGATAGTAATCATAAATAGTTCTTTTGCGGATCAAATTCAAGGAGAATTCAAAGAATATTTTTCCTGTAAGGGTATGGATCCAACCCGAATTTCAATTGATTATGAGGGAAATATTTTTGTATCGGATGCAAAAGGGGCCCGTATCATTGTATTTGGTCCCGACTTTAAGTTAATGAGGGAAATCTATGGAATAAAAAAGCCCTTAGGAATTGCAATAGGCATGAACGGCAATTTATATGTGGGAGATGACTCCATGGATGGGGTTCATATCCTTAATAAAAAGGGGAATATTTTAGCTTCTTTAGCTTTAGGAAAGATAGCGATGCCAAATGACATCGATTTTGATTCTTATGGGAATATTTATGTGGTCGACAGCAAAAATAATAATATAAAGGTTATAAATGGAAGCGGAAATATTATAAATATAATTGGAGGCCCGGGTTCCGGAAGGGGTAAATTCCTTTTCCCAACATCGGTTTTGGTTGACAGGGAGAGCAGGGAAATCATAGTAGGGGATCAAATAAACGGCAGGGTTCAATTCTTTGATTTAGAAGGCACATTCAAAAGAAGCCTGGGTTCATTTGGAAATGGTCGGAGTAAATTTTCTCGTCTAACGGGTATCGCAAGGGATAAAAATAATATCATTTATATAGCTGACACCTTTCAGGGTACGGTACAGGCCCTGGATGAAAAAGGTAAATTTCTCGGTTTTATCGGTTCATATGGTGATAATAAAAATTCCTTAAATCTGCCTGTTGATATTGCAATTTTTAAAGATTATCTACTGGTTACATCTCCTGGAAATTCGAGGATAGTAGTATTTAAATTAATGTCTGTGTTAAATGATGCGGAACATTATTAAAATTTTCTTATTATTTATCCTGTCGTTACTGTTAATAATTTTTATTTCAAACGACTCTACATCTGTAGACATTAATGAAAGCTGTAAAGATTGTCACGGGGATACAATTAAAAAGAATGCGAATTATCCATATACTCATTCACCCTTTTTAAATTTAAAATGTAATATCTGCCACATAGAAAATGGAATTGTTCCGCCTATGATAAAAGGGGGCAGGAAAAGCATGGACACAAAAATTCATATAAAAAATTTAAAGAACCTTAAGGAGTCGGGGATGAATATCTGTATAACCTGTCATACTCCTGAAAAATTGGGACTTTCCCATCCGGTTGGCATCAACCAAAAGCACATCAATCAGGTTCCTGAAGAATTGCCGGTAAGTAAAGGAGGTTTGCTCCTTTGTATCAGCTGCCATTATCCTCATGGCGGGAATGAAAAATACCTGGTAAGGGAAAAAGTCTTAAAAGGGCTTTGTAATACATGTCATCCGCAATGAGGGGAGGGTTGAATTTATTCTAAAAAATATGAAGGAATCCTGGACGACAATGGAAAATATAAATTGTATTGCCAAACATTAGAATAAAGAAAGGGGGAAGTTATGAACAAAAAAATTAAAAGGAAAAAAATCAACTATTCTATAAAGAAAAAGATGCAGCTCAGACTTTTAGGCAAAATCAGTCTCATCCTGATCATAGGAATAGTTATAAGCGGACTAATTATTTATTCAGTAAGTTATAATTATGGAAAAACCGAAAAGCAACATTCCTTTCATCATATAATAAGCAAGTATGATAATTTTCTTAACACTTTATTACCTATAACTTTATTTGGATTATCACTGGGTCTTGCCTTTGGTTTTTTTCTTGCTCTTTTCTATCCCCATAAAATAGCGGGGCCTCTTTACAGAATAGAAAGACAGTTACTGGAAATAGGGAAGGGTAACTTAGACATTAAGCTAAAACTACGAAAGGGTGATGAAGTGGAAGATTTAAGCAATAACATAAATATTATGGTGAATGATTTGAAGGATAAAATAATCGATATGAAAAATACTTCTAATGAACTCATTTCCTTGATAGATAAACTGGAGGAGTCTAAAGTAAAAAAAAGACTGATGGAAGAAGGAGGGAAACTTCACACAAAACTAAATTCCTTTAAATTAAGTAATAATTCCTGAAAGCACTGTAAAAATAGGTTAAAGTTATTTTTGAC
>JAXHUS010000040.1:0-5909 GCA_034189305.1 Thermodesulfobacteriota bacterium
CTTATATTTGCCATTTCTCTGGATAAGGCAGGTCTTACTAAAAGGCTTGGTTATTTTATAGTGAGGAAGGCAGGAACAAATATTACCCGATTTACCTTCATTCTTGCCGGTGGTTTGGGAATAGCTTCAGCCTTTATGCATGATGCCGCAGCCACAAGTATCGGTATTGTAACCATGGTGCCATTAATGAGGGCAGCTGGTATTGAACCTTACACTAAAACAGGTAAATTTATGATGCTATCCCTGCCTTTTGCCTGTTCCTGCGGTGGAATGGGTTCCCTTATTGGTGGTGGGCGTTGTATGGTTTCGGCAGCCTTTCTAAAAGAGTTTACCGGCATGGAAATTACCTTTTTTGACTGGATAAAATTTGCCATGCCTGCTGCTATTTTAACAGTACCCATAGCTGTATTTATAATCTATCTGATATACCGACCCGACCCCAAAATTAAACTGCCCCAATTTGATGAAGAGCTTGGCCCCCTTAATGCTCTGGAAAAAAGGGCATTAACTATTATTGGTATTACCTTCCTTTTCTGGTTAACAAAGGGATTCCATGGAATTGATTACTCTGTAACAGGCATGTTAGGGGTTGCTGCCCTTGTCCTTTTTAATATTTTGAAATGGGATGATATTCATACAAACCTGGAATGGGGAACTGCACTGTTTATCTTCGGAGGAGGTATTTCTTTAGGGCTTGCCATGGACCATTCCGGAGCTGCCAGGTATTTTGCCAACCTTTTCTTTCCATTGGTTAAAGGCGGGGGCTGGTTATTGTTGTTTATTAGTGTTGGGGTTTTTAGTGCCATTATAACCAATGCCATGGCAAATGTGGCTGCTGCTGCCCTTATTTTGCCCATAGTAATTCCCATTGCACAACTGGAAGGGGTTGATCCTAGAATAATTGCCCTTTGTCTGGGTATGGCAACCTCTTTTGCCATGCTGCTTGTCATAGGTTGTCCACCCAATGCCATTGCATACAGTTTTCGTTACTTCAAGGCCTTTGACCTTACAAAGGCAGGAATTATAGCCACACCAATCTTATTAGCAGTATTGGTTATAGTGACATCTTTATGGTGGAGAATATTGGGACTTGTTTAGCATTATTTTAAATAAATAGGATATGGAAAATATTCGCCTTCTTTTAGTTGATGATGAATATGGGTTCAGACAGACGGTTTCTAAACGCTTAAAAAAAAGAGGTTTTTTTCCTGAAGAGGCAGGAAGTGGAGAAGAAGCTCTGTCTATTCTTGCCAAAAAGCCAATAGATGTGGTGGTTTTAGATGTAAAAATGACGGGTATTGATGGTTTAGAAACCCTTTGCCGCATTAAAGAAACATATTCAAACAGCATTGAGGTCATTTTATTAACCGGTCATTCTTCAACCCAGGATGGAGTCTCTGGAATCAAATCCGGAGCCTTTGATTATCTGTCAAAACCTGTAGAATTTGAACATCTCCTGGGAAAAATTAAACATGCCTATGAAAAGATTAAGCGGGATGAGGAAAAGAGAAGGGAAGCCGATTTCAAGGCAAGGGTGGAACAGCAGATGATCGTTACGGAAAGGCTGGCATCATTGGGAACTCTTGCGGCAGGTGTAGCCCATGAGATTAATAACCCTCTGGCCATAATAAAAGAATCGGCTGGCTGGCTAAGAATGCTTCTTAAGAAAGAAGAAATTGCAGATATGCCAAAGAAGGAACGTTTTGATATGGCACTGGAAAAGATTGAAAAAAGTGTGGATAGGGCAGGCAAGATAACCCATCAGCTTTTGGGGTTTGCAAGAAAAACAGAACCTGTTATAAAAGAGGTAAATCTTAATGACATTGTAGATGATGTAATCCAATTAGTAGAAAGGGAAGCTAAAAACAGAGAGACTGAAGTTATAAAGAAATGCAACACAGAACATAACATCATCTTTAGCGATCCCTATCAATTAAGGCAGGTTATTGTTAATCTGGTTACAAATGCTCTTCAGGCTACTGCTTCAGGAGGAATAGTGACCATAATAATTGAAGGTGAGGAGGATGAAACCATACTAACAGTCAAAGATACAGGTCAAGGAATACCTAAAGAGAACCTTGAAAGGATCTTTGAGCCGTTTTTTACTACCAAACCCCCTGGCGAAGGCACCGGTCTTGGATTATCTGTAAGTCGAGGCATTATTGAAAAGTTAGGAGGGGAGATTGCAGTAGAAAGTCAAATCGGCAAGGGATCTGTCTTTAGAATTAAACTGCCCGGTTTTAATAAAATAAAAGATGATAAAGACAATACTGAAAATAAAGCCTGGTTAGAAAAATTTAGAAATTTATACAGGAGAAAAGAGTAATGATTAAAATACCGATAAATTCGTTAGTGGTAGATGATGAGAAAGATTTTGTGGAAATGCTTTCTTTGAGGCTGCAGGAGGCGGGGGGAAATGTCAAAGGTGCTTACAGTGGAAAGGAATGTCTTGAGGCCCTGGCAGAAGCCGATACCGATGTGGTTATTTTAGACATTAAGATGCCCGGTATGGATGGGATTGAAACCTTGAGAGAGATAAAAAAAAGACATCCTCTGGTTGAGGTAATTCTGCTTACCGGACACGGCGCGGTTGACACCGCTGTTGAGGGCATGAAATTGGGCGCCTTTGATTATATCAATAAACCCGCAGATTTTGAGGATTTACTGACCAAACTTGAAGGAGCAAGAGGTAGAAAGGCAGAACAGGAGGAAAGAATACGAAAGGCTGAAGCCAGAGCTCTTTTAAGAAAGAGCGGCGATATATAAGAAAGAGAATAGCACAAAGGTAACAGTTCAAGGGGATCAGTTGACAGGGTTTGAGAAACTAACATCTGCCTTCTGATCAATAAGCTGGATTCCTGGAAAATTGATTTGCAAGAATAATGCAGGGGTTATTTTTTAGGTGAAATCTAAAGATATAAGGAAAGATTATTACAAATTATTAAAAAGGAAAATACTGGCAAGTATGATATTGGTGCCGGCCATTCCTTTTATACTGGCTGTAATGGTCAGTTATTATTACTTTATGACCTCAATACAGACTAAAACCGTTTCCAAAATGGTAAGAATTGTGGAAGATCATCGCCAGATGATTGAATTTTTTTTAAAGGAGCGAAAATCAGACCTTCAATTTATCCTTGATTCTTATAATTTAAATTATATAAGCCAGCCCGAAGTGCTTAGAAAAATTTTTTATACTTTACAAAAAGAATCCAGGGCATTCATTGATCTGGGGGTATTTAATGAAGATGGACTTCATGTGGCATATTATGGTCCTTATGAACTTGCAGGGAAAATTTATAAAGATGAGCCGTGGTTTAAAGAGGTTATGAGGAAAGGCTTCTATATTAGTGATGTTTTTTTAGGATTCAGACAGGTACCCCATTTTATTATCTCTATTGTTAAAAAAGATGCTGGTGAAACCTGGGTGCTAAGGGCTACAATTGATACCCTTTTGTTTAATAACCTGGTCGAAAAAGTTCGCATCGGCAAAACCGGTGAGGCTTATATCCTGAATAAAGAGGGTATATTTCAGACTCAAAGACGATCAGGGGGTGATTTAATGGATAAAGACAAAGATATCAACAAATATCTTACATCTCCTGAAGAGATTAAAACCTTCATTGAAAAAGATATCACAGGCAGTACCTATTTATATGCCACAGCCATGCTAAAGGACAAAAGTTGGCTTTTAGTGGTGCGGCAGGAAAAGGCAGATGCTTTTATGGCCCTTCGCTCTGCTATATATCTGGTTATTTTAATAACCATTTTAGGCGGAATTATAATAGTTTTCCTGGCCTTTTATATGAGCAATCGAGTAATCAGACGAATGGAACTGATGGACGAAGAAAAGAAACAGTTGAGCCAGCAACTTGTTATGGCCGCACGTTTGGCAGAAATCGGTGAAATGTCAGCCGGCTTTGCTCATGAAATTAATAATCCTCTTCAAATTATAAGGAGCGAACATGCCCTTATCGAAACAATTTTAACCGACCTTAAAGAACGGGGTAATTTAAAATCATCAGAAGATACAGCTGACCTTGAAGATTCTCTCCATCAAATAAATGTCCAGATTGACCGTTGTGCAAAGATCACCCGGGCAATTCTTAAGTTTGCACGGAAAAAGGAACATGTTGTCAGTAAAATTGATCTTCGTAAGATTATTCCAGAATTTACTGACATGATAGCAAAAAAAGCCTGTGTGGATGGAATTATTATAAAAAAGGAAATTCCCGAAAATATTCCTTTTATCAATGCCGATTCTTCAGAATTGCAGCAGGTGCTAATAAATCTTTTTAATAACGCTATTGACGCTATAACTTTAAAACACGGATCTCATGGGGGGAAACTGGATATTGTAGTCAGAACAGTAGATGGTAAGGTTGAGATTTCCGTAGCAGATAATGGTTGTGGCATAGATCCTGAAAACATTGAAAAAATATTTACTCCATTTTTTACTACCAAACCAGTTGGAAAAGGAACAGGATTGGGCCTTTCGATTTGCTTTGGAATTATTGATAAGATGGGGGGAACAATAGGGGTTAATAGTGAAAAGGGTGTGGGTACAACTTTTACCATAACCTTGACCAATGTAAATTAACAGCCAGAATTTACTTATATTATTTTGCTTTTTATATTTAAACAAATTTAAAAAGAAGGGAGGTCAAACACAATGAAAGAATTAAAGATCATGCTGGTAGATGATGAAAAAAGATTTCTTGCCACTACCCAAAAATTATTGGCAAGGGAAGGTTATGACATACTAACCGCAGAAAGTGGAGAAGAGGCATTGGAAATGCTTAAAAGCCATAACATTCATGTGGTCATTCTTGATGTGAAAATGCCCGGGCTTGATGGTATTGCCACATTAAAAGAGATTAAAAGCCTCTTTCCTCTTATTGAAGTTATCATGTTAACGGGAAATGCCACTGTAGAATCCGCCATAGATGGTCTAAAATCCGGCGCTTTCGATTATTTAATGAAGCCCTGCGATATTGATGAACTGATTAAAAAAACAGCAGAAGCCTTTGAGAAAAGGCAAAAGTTAGAGGAGAAAATTAGTATGGCCCGGACCCGGTCTTATATGAAATCTCCAAGGGAAATTTTAAAGCAGACAGAAGGAACCTGATATTAATTATATTTAAAAAACCTCTAGAGCCAAGAGTATATTGAGCAATTTCTATTAAAAGGGCGGCATTTTAAGGATAAAATTTATTGAGTTTGTTTACATGGAATCGATTATCTCAAATTTAAAGGAGGATTACTCAATGAATTCATCAGTTAAAAAGGCATACGTTTTCTTTATTGCATTTTGTTTGCTGTCTGTAATTTTTACCATTGCAGCAAGAAGTGAATCCGAAGTGGAGACAATTAAAAAGAATATGGAGATTCTACAAAAACAGATAAAGAGGTAATAGACGATGACGGAAAAATTACTTCATGGAGCACATGGGTGAGCTATTTCTTAACCGGTGAAAAGAAGGAATTGAGTAACTCTGGCTGGAAGCAGCCAAACCAAAAAGAGGATTTTGATCCTGTCCACCTGAAAGGGAAAGGAGCATGGGAGATTCTTTTCCGGTATTCCCTTACAAAAACAAGGGACTCCCTTTTTGACACTTTTATATACTGATGGTACACCCTATACAATTCTTAAAGGAGCTGACTATGTTAACGAATATACCCTGGGAATTTCCTGGACATGGAATCCAATGGTACGCTGGCAATTAAATTATGTTTATTTAGATGGAAAGGGAACGGGCATACAATCTGGTGATAAGGCAAATCCCGCAGGAACAAAACGAAGCAAAATTGACAGTATGGTTGGGCTGCGTATGATATTCAAATTTTAATTTTAAGGAGTCACCCCAATGCAGATAGGTTCATACAAATTTGACAGATTGGAATTTTCG
>JAXHUS010000400.1:0-7424 GCA_034189305.1 Thermodesulfobacteriota bacterium
GGTTAGTCGATCCCTAAGCCGAGGCCGAAAGGCGTAGGTGATGGAAAACAGGTTAATATTCCTGTACCGTTAAATTAACGTTTGAGTGAAGTGGGGACGTAGAAAGGTAGGCCAGCCATCTGCTGGATTAGGTGGTTTAAGCTTGTAGAAGGATGCTCTAGGCAAATCCGGAGCATTATTAACTTTGAGAAGTGATAAGGCGTGGATTCTACGGATGAAGCGTAACTGGTTGATCCTATGCTACCAAGAAAAGCCTCGTAGCAAGTTAATTTAATGATCGTACCGTAAACCGACTCAGGTGGGTAAGGAGAGTATCCTAAGGCGCTTGAGATAACCCTCGTTAAGGAACTCGGCCAATTGACCCCGTAACTTAGGGAGAAGGGGTACCTCTATTAAGTGAAACAATTAACTTGTCTAGCTGAAAGAGGTCGCAGTGAAATGGCTGTGGCGACTGTTTACTAAAAACACAGGTCTCTGCGAAGTCGAAAGACGATGTATAGGGACTGACGCCTGCCCAGTGCTGGAAGGTTAAAGAAAACTGTTATCCTGATTATTCGGGAGAAGCAGTAAACTGAAGCCCCAGTAAACGGCGGCCGTAACTATAACGGTCCTAAGGTAGCGAAATTCCTTGTCGGGTAAGTTCCGACCTGCACGAATGGCGCAACGACTACAGCACTGTCTCAACGAGGGACTCAGCGAAATTGAATTAGCGGTGAAGATACCGTTTACCCGCGACAAGACGGAAAGACCCCGTGCACCTTTACTACAACTTGACAGTGGATTTTGGTGTAATCTGTGTAGGATAGGTGGGAGACTTTGAAGCCAGGACGCTAGTTTTGGTGGAGTCATCCTTGAAATACCACCCTGTTTATTCTGAAGTTCTAACCCAGATCCGTAATCCGGATCGGGGACCCTGTCTGGTGGGTAGTTTGACTGGGGCGGTCGCCTCCTAAAAAGTAACGGAGGCGCGCAAAGGTTCCCTCAGGCTGATTGGAAACCAGCCGCAGAGTGTAAAGGCAAAAGAGAGCCTGACTGCGAGACAGACATGTCAAGCAGATGCGAAAGCAGGTCTTAGTGATCCGGCGGTTCCGTATGGAAGGGCCGTCGCTCAACGGATAAAAGGTACGCCGGGGATAACAGGCTTATCTCCCCCAAGAGTCCACATCGACGGGGAGGTTTGGCACCTCGATGTCGGCTCATCGCATCCTGGGGCTGAAGTAGGTCCCAAGGGTTTGGCTGTTCGCCAATTAAAGCGGTACGTGAGCTGGGTTTAGAACGTCGTGAGACAGTTCGGTCCCTATCTGTCGTGGGCGCAGGATATTTGAGAGGAGCTGTCCCCAGTACGAGAGGACCGGGATGGACGAACCTCTAGTGCACCAGTTGTTCCGCCAGGAGCATCGCTGGGTAGCTATGTTCGGAAAGGATAATCGCTGAAAGCATCTAAGCGAGAAGCCAACCTCAAGATAAGATATCCCTCTGTTTATTCAGACTGAAGACCCCTTGTAGACTACAAGGTTGATAGGTCAGAAGTGTAAGTTTGGTAACAAATTTAGCTTACTGATACTAATCGGTCGAGCGGCTTGACCAATACTAAATATACCCATAAAAACCCCTCTTTTTAAGAGGGGTTTTAATTTTTATTTGCCTTTTTTTCTAATTTAACCCTTCTCGTATATTTAATTTTAATAAAGTATCTGGTTTTTCCCAAAAATTAGCTGAATATTCTAATAAGAGTTTATAAATTTCTTCGCTACACCCCTTTTTCTTCTTGACAATATATAGGCTATATAGTTAATTTCTATGAGCTTATGAAAGAAAGATTAATATTTGATAATTTCAATAATTTTTTAGAATTCATTGAAACAAAAGGTGAGCTTGTCCGGATAAAACATCCGGTTGATCCCTATTTGGAAATTACTGAAATTACTAATCGAGTTGTCAAAAAAGGGGGGCCTGCACTATTATTTGAAAAGGTAAAGGGAAGCGGCTTCCCTTTAGCTATAAATGTCTTCGGTTCAAAAAAAAGAATGTGCTTTGCCCTTGGGGTAGATAATATCGAAGAGATTGGAGAGGAGATTAAAGAACTTTTTAAATCTTCTCCTCCGACAAATTTAAGGGACAAGTTTTATATGTTATTAAAACTTGCCAATACGGCAAAGGTCTTTCCTAAGATCACTTCTTTTCATGCCCCCTCCCAGGAAATTATTATTAACAGTCCTGACCTGAATAATCTACCAATACTACACTCATGGCCAAAAGATGCAGGTCCTTTTATAACTTTACCATTAGTAATTATTAAGGACCCTGAAACCGGGGCCAGAAATTGCGGAATGTACAGACTTCAAAAATTCTCATCAAATACCCTTGGTATACACTGGCAGCTTCATAAGGACGGAAGAAGAATTTTTAACAAATATAAATCTTTAAATAAAAAAATGGAAATAGTAGCTTCTTTAGGGGGAGATCCTGTTCTAACCTATACGGCAACAGCACCAATGCCTCCAGAGGTGGACGAATTGCTCTTTGCTGGATTTATCAGAAAAAAAGGGGTTGGGCTTATAAAGGGAATAACCGTTGATATAGATGTGCCGGTTAGTGCTGATTTTGTTCTTGAGGGTTATGTGGATCCTGAAGAAGAATTTAAAACCGAAGGTCCTTTTGGCGACCATACCGGTTTCTATTCGGAAGCTAATGATTTTCCAGTTATGCATGTTACTGCCATTACCCATAGAGAAAATCCGGTTTATCCAGCTACTATAGTCGGTATACCACCCATGGAGGATGGTTACATTGGATGGGCAACCGAGAGAATCTTCCTCCCTCTTTTGCAAATGCTTTTCCCTGAAATAATCGATATTCACCTGCCAGCTGAAGGAGGATTTCATAATCTTGCCATAATATCTATTAAAAAGTCTTATCCAGGTCATGGTACAAAGATTATGCATTCATTATGGGGACTTGGTCAGATGATGCTTACAAAATGTTTTGTTGTCGTGGAGAATGAAATTGATATTCATGATTTAAAGACTCTCTTATGGTATGTTTTAAATAATGTAGATCCTAAAAGGGATATTACCTTCTGGCAGGGGCCTTTAGATGAGCTGGATCATTCAAGTAATTACCCATTTTATGGAGGAAAGGTTGGGATAGATGCCACAAAAAAATGGAGGGAAGAAGGATACACCCGGAAATGGCCGGAAATGATAAAAATGAAGCACGAGGTTATTGAACGAGTTAATGAAATCTGGGAGAGACTGGGAATCAATCTCTAATATAAAATTAGTTCTGGTTTCTTATTTGAATACATATCCTTTGGTATGGGGATTAAAGAAGCTTTTTAAAAAAGGCAAAGGACCTGAGATTATTTTATGTCCCCCCTCCCATGGTTCCAGGTTATTAATGGAGGGAAAGGTAGATATAGCCCTTGTACCTTCAATCACATACCTGAACTGCAATACTCCTTTTGAAGTTTTACCCTTTGGGATTATATCAAGAAAGGAAGTGGATACGGTACTTCTTGTTGGAAATGCTTCAATTGAGAACTGGGAAAGGATCTTTCTTGATGAGGACTCCTTATCATCCATTGAATTAACCAAAATACTATTTCAAATAAAAAACAGAAAAATAGAGTTTATTGACGGGATCAGGGAAATAGAAAATCTTGACGAAAATAGTGGGGCATTGATTATTGGAAATAAATGTTTTAAATGGGCCCAAAATTTTTCCTGGTGTTATGATTTAAGTAAACTTTGGTTTGACTTTACAGGGCTCCCCTTTGTATTTGCTATAGTTTTAGCACGACCTGAAATAGGTAAAGACTATCTTCTTACTGCTTACGATCTTATAGATAAGGTAATTCGTGTAGGAATTGAAAACATTGCCCAGGTTGTTGAAGACTGGCTTTTAGAATATCCGCATGAAATAAAATTAAAAAAGAGGAGCTACTATTATAGTTATCTTAAAAATAAGATATTCTATAATATAAATCGGGAAGCAATTTTAGGACTAAAAAAATTTTATAGTATAAACAAAAAAATTCTCCCTGAAGAAAAAGCAATAAAGCTTTCCAATGAGTATTTCAGAATGTATGACCCTGCCTTTGGGAAAGAAAGTGATAGCATAAAAGGAAAAGATGAAAACTCTTAGGGTAAGGCTTCTTTTTCCTGTGACCCAACCTTCTATTGAAAATGGTAAATTGGTTGTTGATGACAGTGGAAGAATTATCTTTATAGGAAAATGGGATGGAAAAAGAGAAGGAGAACTTATTACGTGGGATGGAATGGCACTCCCTGGACTTATTAATACTCATGTTCATCTGGAGCTTGGCCATTTAAAAGATAAAATACCCAAGGGTGAAGGGGTAACATCCTGGGTAAAAAGGTTACAATATGAAAGGGCAATGCTGAATAATGAAGATACAAAAAGGGGAATTATAGAAGGGATTGAAAAGATAAAAGAGGATGGTGTGATTGCCATTGGGGAGGTAGGGAATAGTTTTTCTTCTTTACAATATTTAAAAAATACACCCTTTAGAGTAGTTTATTTTTATGAGATTCTGGGATTTATCCCTGATGCGGCGGAAGAAATCCTGGATACCTCCCTTAATAAAATTAAACATTATCAGTCTTTATATCCGGAAGTAAAATTTAACCTTGCCCCTCATGCTCTTTATTCAACATCCGAAAGACTTATAAAGTTAATATTTTCCCGGAAAGAATTTAAAGTTACCTCAATCCATATCGCAGAAGGTAAAGAAGAAACACAATTTTTACTTACGGGTAATGGCCCATGGAAGGCTTATCTTGAAGAAATTGGAAAATGGCCGCCTGATTGGAAATTTCCTGGAATTTCTCCTGTTTTATATTTTAAAACTATATTTACTTCAAAGAGAACAGTTCTTGTACATTTATGTAATATTTCACAGTATGAAATAGCCTGGTTGAAAGAAAAGGAAAATATTGTAGCATGTATTTGTCCCAGAAGTAACCTTTATATAACAGATAAACTCTCTCCAATAGACAAACTTTTTAAAGGGGGTATGAAAATTTCTCTGGGAACCGATTCTCTGGCAAGTAATCGTAATCTTTCTATTCGTCTTGAGATGAAGGAAGTAAAGAGGCATTTTCCATCTATTCCATGTGAAGAAATAATCAGGATGGCCACCATAAACGGTGCTCTGTCTTTGGGCATGGAAGATGAATTAGGTTCTTTTGAGGTAGGGAAAAGACCTGGTATAATTCTTTCAGAGACCTACAACCCGGAAGAGTTTGTCATGAATGAAGATAAGGTGTGCGTAAAAATGACGGAGTAAATTTATGTCTATTACTGATTATGGAAGATTTGTTAAATTTGAACATACAATTTTTGCATTACCCTTTGTTCTTGCTACTATTGCTATATATAGTTTAGAGGAAGAAATTGAACTCTTTAATGTTATTCTGATAATTTTTGTTCTGGTTGCAGCACGTTCAACCGCTTTTGGGTTAAACCGTATCATTGACAGAGATATTGACGCAAGGAATTTAAGGACTCGGGACAGGGAACTAATTACAGGCAAAATAAGCCTAAGGAATGCAAAAAATTTTATAATTCTAAACGCTTTGTTGTTTTTAATTATTTCTGCATCCTTTAATTACATCACAATGGCATGTGCCCCTATCTTACTCTTTTTTTTTATTCTTTATCCTTTTTTAAAAAGATTTACATGGCTCTGTCATTTCGTTTTAGGCTTTATTATCGGAGTTTCTCCAATAGCCACATGGCTCGCCTTAGCAGGAAGAGTATCCCTTTCTTCATATCTTTTAAGTCTGGGGGTAATGGCCTGGATAGCGGGTTTTGATATTCTTTATTCTCTTCTTGACATTGAATTTGATAAAAAGGAAAAACTTTATTCTTTTCCAGTATGTTTTGGGGTAAAAAATTCACTTTTGATTTCTGGAATTTTACATATATTTACACTGATTTTTCTCTTTTTTTCTTTTTCAGGTCCTTTTTACCTTACTGGAATGGGCGTAATGACTATAATACTGGTTTATGAACACCTGATTGTGCGACCAGATGATCTATCAAAGGTAAATATGGCATTTTTTAATGTTAATGGAGTGGCATCTATCATTTTCTTTGTATTTACTTTCCTTGAAGTTCTATCCAGGTCAAATTTCAAATTATGAAAAAGTTAATTTTTCTTTCAGCTATAGAGGATGAATCATCTTATTTAAAATCTTATATTAATGCATTGAAAATTAATACGGAAAAAATTTTGTTTTTAGCTTTTGGCGTAGGATTATTTAATGGTATTATTTATTTACATAAAAGAATAAGTACCCTGTCAAACGGAAGGGTAATCCTTATTGGTACTGCAGGTATAATGGGTGAAGATTTTATACCAGGGAAAATTTATCAGGCATCTTCATTTAAGTTAGGAAGCGTAACTTTAGCGGAGGGTAAAGGCTATATACCACAAGGTGTATATCCTGATATAAAGGCAAAGGTTATTCAGCATTTGCCAGAAGATATTGAAACGCTGCCGGTCATAAATACACCAGAAATAACTTTAAGTGAAGAAGGTGCCGGTTTTTTAATCAAAAGATATGGAATTTGTCTTGAGAATCTTGAATCATATAGTATCGCAAATCTATTTAAACGCAACAACATAAACCTTTCCGCCTTTTTTGCAGTAACAAATAAAGTTGGGATATTAAGCCATAAACAATATTTAGAAAATAGAGAATTTGCATGGAAGACCCTTGGCGACACAATTTCAAAAATCCTTTTATCACATTGGAATGAATTTTAGAGTAGACACTAATATGAAAAAAGAAATTTGCCTTTATTTCAGTGTAGATTCTGATGATGCATTTATGTTTTACGCATTAAGAAAGAAGATAATTGACACCGGTCCCTTTATTTTCAGATTTTATCAGGGAGATACCGAATATTTAAACAATCTTGCAATGGAAGGCAAACCCGACATTATAGCAGTATCAATTTTCACTTATGGTCTTATTGCAGACAAATATATGCTTCTTCCCCATAGTGGGTCGACAGGAAGAAACTACGGACCTGTAGTTGTTTCCAGAGACCCTCATACAATAGGAGAACTTCCCGATTTAAAGGTAGCCACACCTGGAGAAAAGACTACTGCTCATTGTATATTCAAAATGCTTTCTCCAGAATCAAATACTGCCATAGTACCCATAACACCTTTTTCAGAAATTTTTCATGCCATTGATAACAAACAGGTAAATGCCGGCATTTTAATCCATGAAGGAAGACTTATATATAAAGATCTTGGATACCATCTTATAGTTGATTTAGGCAAATGGTGGTTTAATAAAACAGGGCTTCCCTTACCATTAGGGGGAACAGTAATTAATAAAAATCTTGGTGGAAACTCAATTCGCCTTATCTCTTCATATTTAAAG
>JAXHUS010000401.1:0-3607 GCA_034189305.1 Thermodesulfobacteriota bacterium
TGCCTTTCCTACACCAATGGTTCATGATGGAGATGGCGGGAGGTATATCGGGACATGGCATGTAATATGTACGAAGGATCCTGACAGCGAATGGGTAAACTGGGGGGTATACAGGATAATGATTCACAATAAAAACACATTGGGAGGGCTTATTCTTCCAAATCAGCATATAGGAAGAATATTTTACGAGAAATATGAGAACAGGGGAAAAACAATGCCTGTGGCGATAGCTATAGGAACAGAGCCTGTAAGCACATTTATCGGTACAAGTTCTATCGGCTACGGTATAAGTGAAGTGGATATCGTGGGTGGAATTAGAGAAGAACCCCTTGAAGTAGTCAAATGCGAGACAAATGATCTTTATGTGCCTGCTTCATCAGAGATAATAATAGAGGCTGAGGTTCCCCCAAATGTAAGGGTTGATGAAGGACCTTTTGGAGAGTATACAGGTTTCAGAGCTTCACCAAGGGCTCCCCGTCCAATTTACAAAGTAACGGCAATAACCCACAGAAACAATCCAATTATGACCTCATCGTGTATGGGTGTTGCGACAACTGAAAATGATGTTTGCTGGAATATTTCCTGCGCATCGGATGTGAGGAAGGTGCTGCTTGAAAACGGTCTTCCGGTAACAGGTATTTATATACCGCCCGAATGTAATACCCTATTATGTGTAGTTGCAGTTCAGACGCCGTATTCCAATGTGGCATCCCAGGTAGCCGGCTGTATATGGGGAACAAAAGGCGGACAGTTTTTAACAAAGATTGTTGTGGTTAATGATGATATTGATTATGAAAATATTGGTCAGGTAATGCATGCAATGGCTGCAAAACTTCATCCTGTAAGGGGTATACAGGCTATCAATAATGCGGTAGGGCACCCTTTAATGCCGTTTTTAAATTTAGAAGAGAGGTTGTGGGGTAAAAACACCAATGTATTTTTTGACTGCACATGGCCGGTAGACTGGCCCCCGGAGATTGCAGTCCCGCCCCTTGCATCCTTTAAGTATATTTATCCAGAAAGAACCCAGAAGAAGGTTATTGAAAACTGGAAAGAATATGGGTTTGAAGATTTAAAATAATTAGTTACTTATTATTACTCAGGGCACAAAATAGTTTACATTGGCAAAGTATGTTGATAATTATTGCATTAGTTAGAAAGTATTAAAAATGTAAACTATATAGTGCCCCTACTAATTAATTAGAAAGGGGGGAAGGAAATGATGTTTTTAAGGACGGTTTTTATATTTTGTATCAGCCTTTGCTTTATATATTCTGCCCAGGGAATAGAGAAAGTTAAACCAGGAGTGGAGATAAAAAAGGAAAATTATAAAGAGTTTCAGGCTGATTTTAAAAATTTACTTCCTGAATCCACATTTAAACATTATTCCAATGCAGTGGAAAATGGATGGCTCACAATCAAGGTTGTAAAAAAGAAGACCTACAGGGGGCCGGAAGGATGGATAAAGCAAACAGAAGAAAATAGGGGAAAATTTAAAGTAGCTGAAGATAATCGTTTACTAGGTCCTAAGTGGAAAGGGGGTATCCCCTTTCCCGAGCCGAAAAACGGACAGGAAATCGGGTGGAATGCTTACAGGAGGTATCAGTGCGGAAGGGATTTTAAAAACTATTCAGAATTTAATCTCTATGCTAAAACAGGCAAAAAGGAACGCTCCTTCAAAAATTGGTTTTTTAAACTCTTTTATCTTGGGAGAACTGAAAATCCTCCGATTCCTGAAGTACCCGGTAATAATGGGGAACTTACATGGAAAGAATCAATGCTGATAATGGACCCCTATGATGTAAAAGGTTTTGCCATGATAAGAACCCATTTTGAAGATATCAATAAAATTGACGACGTTTATTCTTACCTGCCGGCCCTAAGAAGATTGAGACGGCTTACCGGCTCTGATACCACTGATCCTGTTCTGGGGAGTGACAGCTGCTATGATGATTTTGAATACTGGCATCAAAAACTGGATTCCACCATGTCATTTAAATTTATTGGGGAGAGAAATTTTCTCACCTTATGTCATGTTGATGTAAAACCTGAAAATATGATGGCAAAAAATTGTATTAACGGGGACTGGGAAATAAGGCCCATGTATATTCTTGAAATAAAACATAATGACCCTAACTATGCCTATTCAAAAAGGATATTTTGCATTGACAAGGAAGACGGTCTTGGCACAATTCAATATGCTGAAAACTTTGACAGGAAGGGAAGACTCTGGCGAGGAAACTGCCTTTCCCACATTCTTTATGTGGATCCGAAAACCAATATGAGAAACTGGTTTGGAGGGATATTTAAAGATGTTATTACAGGACATTCGTCGGTTCTTGATATGAATCCGGTTGATTATGAGTTAAAAAATGTGACGATAGGACCCGAATATTTTACTGTTAAAAAATTAATATCTACAGCTAAGTAGTTTATTTTATTAATAATAAAAGGAGGAAGTAATTATGGCTGAAAAGTTTGATTTAATTGTGGTTGGGGGTGGTCATAACGGACTTGCCTGTGGTGCGTACCTGGCAAAGGCCGGGCTAAAAACCCTTGTTCTTGAAAGAAGGGACTTAATTGGCGGCGGTGTAATGACCGAGGAACACGAACTTCCAGGATTTAAACATAATACCCACTCGGCAATGCATGAGTGGATTTTTGCAGGTCCTGTGTATTATGACCTTGAACTAAAAAATTATGGTTCCAAATATAAATTTGGCCCCGGTCTGGCTCAGATTTTTGAAGACGGAAGTTCAATTATTCTTTACAGGGAGTTAGAAAGAACATGTAACCAGCTTGCAAAATATTCTAAAAAAGACGCAAAAGCATATAAGGAAATGGTGGAAACCTTCACTGATTATCTTGAGCTTTTATGCACAAGCTGGCTTTATAATCCTCCCATGCCCCAGTCACAATTTGCTGCGCTTCTTGAAGGTACGGATGCCGGCAAAGATATTCTCCGCATGATGCTTTCATCCCCTCTGATGATAACAGAACAGATGTTCGAGCATGAAAAGACAAAGGCATGGGTATTGTTAAACGTTACACAGACTGGAATTCCTCATGACTGTTATGGAAACGGTCTTATGTTCCCCCTTATGCTGCCCGCCCTTCACAGAACAGGAATTGGAACATCTGTTGGGGGCTCCATCAGTCTGGCCCTGGCTATGGGAAAATTTGTTGAGGCCCACGGCGGTGTCGTCAAGAAGGAAGCCGATGTTAAAGAAATTCTTATCAAGGACGGGAGAGCATACGGGGTAAAACTTGCCGATGGTAGTGAATATCATGCGGAAAAGGCTATAACCTGTAATGTAGGGCCTACTCTTATATTCGGAAAAGACGGAATGGTTGACCAAAGCCTTCTTAATGATGATTTTATTAAACAGATTAACCGCTGGAGACCTGGAGAAGTAGCACTTTTTACCATGCACCTTGACTTGAATGAGTCCATTGACTATAAAGCGGCAGCTACGGAGCCTGATGTAAACAGAACCTATACCGTAGGTATGTGTGATACTGTGGAAAGACTGCAGAAGCAGTTTAATGCCGCAAGGATCGGCGAAATTCCAAGGGGCGATGCTGTTGGATTTTTAACGGTTTGTTC
>JAXHUS010000402.1:0-2931 GCA_034189305.1 Thermodesulfobacteriota bacterium
CTGTCCTATTCTATACTGATTTTCCAGAAGCTCTCCAACGGATCTAACTCTACGATTTCCTAAATGGTCTATATCATCAATACTTCCTTTACCATTTCTCAATCCAATTAAATATTTTACCGTTTCTAATATATCAACCTTTGTCAGTGTTCTATTTTCTAAAGGGATATCAAGTTTTAACTTATGATTTATCTTGAGTCTCCCAACATTTGATAGATCATATCTTTCAGGATTAAAGAATAAGTTTTCAAAAAACTGTATTGCAATCTCAGGCGTGGGAGGATCAGACGGTCTAAGACGCCTGTAGATCTCAACAATAGCTTCATCCGTACTGTTTATTTTATCTATAATAAGAGTATTTAAAAGAGAAGAATCCATATTAACATTATCGATATAAATCAACTCGAGTTCTTTAATTCCTCTGATTTCTAAAATTTCAATAGACTTCTTGGTAATTTCTTCTGTTTGATCCAGAATCAGCTCGCCAGATTGGGGATCAATGACCTTTTTGAAAACACTTTTTCCTATAAGATCACTTATCTTCATGGGCATCTCTTTTATCCCTGATTCCCTCAACCTTCTGATTCCAAACCTTGTTATCTTTCTACTCTTCTTTAAAATAATTTCATTACTTTTGGGATCTATTAAGTCTTCGGATAGTCTTTCTCCGATCAGATAATCAGATTCCGTACTCCTGTAAGCCTTACCATTCTTTATAATTACTTTTTCCTTTTGATAATAATAGGTTAAAAGTTCTTCTGTTGTATAACCAAGTGCTTTAAGTAGGACCGTAACTGGAAACTTACGACGACGGTCTATTCGGACATTTAAAATGTTTTTATTGTCAAATTCAAAATCAAGCCATGAACCACGATGAGGAATTATCCTGGATGTATAACCAACCATTCCCGATTGAGAAGCTTTACCCTTATCAAGATTAAAAAATAATCCGGGAGAACGATGAAGTTGACTTACTACAACCCTCTCCGTTCCGTTTATTATAAAGGTTCCAGTCTCGGTCATTAATGGTATTTCACCGAAATAAACCTCCTGTTCCTTTATATTCCTTATATTTTTTGTCTCTGTAGTCTTATCAATGTCCCATATAACAAGACGACAGGTAACTTTAATGGGAGCTGAATATGTAAGTCCTTTCTCTTCACATTCAAAAATGTTATATTTAGGTTCACCAATAGTATATTTAACAAATTCCAAATAAGATAATTCATTGAAATCTTTTATAGGAAAAACACTGTTAAATACACTCTGCAGTCCGGTATCTTTTCTTTCTTCCGGGGGAACATCTTTTTGAATGAACTGCTCAAAAGATTTTTTTTGAATATCCAGAAGATAAGGAATATCCATTATTTTATGAATTTTAGAAAAACTTCTTCGAAGATTTTCAATGGAAAGAATAGGAGTTCCCATTATTGCCTCACTTTAAAACTAAGTATTTTATTTAATTTCGACTTTTGCTCCTGCCTCCTCCAGTTGTGATTTTAAATCTTCAGCATCTTTTTTTGAAATACCCTGTTTTACTGCCTTAGGAGCGCTGTCCACCAGTTCTTTGGCTTCCTTCAAACCGAGTCCGGTAATAGCCCTTACAACTTTAATCACCTGAATTTTCTTTTCTCCTATCTCTTTTAAAATGATATCAAACTCAGTTTTTTCTTCCTCTTTAGTTTCCTTTTCTTGAGGGGCTCCGCCTATATGTCCGGCTGCTATAGGAACGGCTTGGGCTTGAACTCCAAATTTTCCCTCCAGTTCCTTTATAAACTCCGTAAGTTCAAGAACAGACATATTTTCAATAAAAGCAATTACATCCTCCTTAGATATTTTTTCTGACATGGTTAAACCTCCAAATTAGTTTTACTTATGCTCTTTTTGTCTTTTTATTGCTTCAAGAGTCAGCAAGAATTTTCTTGGAACTCCATTTAAAACCAAAACAAGATTGCTTTGAACACCCTTTAAAATGCCCACAAGTCTACTCAACATAGCTTGCCGCCCCGGTGAATCAGCAAGTGTTTGTATATCTTGAGGGGTAAGAATCTTACCGTTTAGTATCCCTCCTTTTATTTTCAATTTCGAATTATTTTTTGAGAATTTAAAAATTACTTTGCTGGTATTTATTGGATCGTCGTTGGAAAAAGCAATGGCAACAGGGCCTGAAAAAAATGTTTCCAGGTTAACAAACTTTGTATCTTTTGCCGCCAGTTTAATCAGAGTATTCTTTACTACATTAAATTCTGTATTTGTATCTCTCAGGCCTTCTCGAAGAGAATTCATATTTTCTACATTTAATCCTGTAAAATCGGTTAGAATTCCAAAACTTGACTCTTTAAGCTTACTTTGCAACACATTTATTTTTTCTTCTTTCTGTTTTCTATTCACGTCTTTACCTCATCAGGAATATAAAATTACTTTAATAAAGTTTTAACACTAACGGGATCTATTTTGATTCCAGGTCCTTGTGTAGAAGCTAAGACAATATTTCTTAAATAAATCCCCCTGGATGTCGGGGGTTTAAGTTTTACTACTGTCTCAAGAAGTGCTTTTGCATTTTCAACCAGCTTTTCAAGATTGAAGGATACCTTTCCAATAGGAATATGTAGATTTCCTGATTTATCAACCCTAAATTCAACTCTCCCGGTTTTGATTTCTTTTACCGCTTTTTTAACATCAAAGGTTACTGTCCCTACTTTAGGGTTTGGCATTAGTCCTCTTGGTCCTAATATTTTACCGATCTTTCCTACCTCACCCATCATGTCAGGCGTAGCAATTGCTTTATCAAATTCAAACCAACCACCTTTTATTTTTTCAATAAGATCAGCGGAACCTACATGATCAGCACCTGCTTCCACTGCCTCTTTTTCTTTTTCGCCCTTTGCAAAAACAAGGACTCTAACATCTTTCCCTGTTCCATAAGGGAGA
>JAXHUS010000403.1:0-4403 GCA_034189305.1 Thermodesulfobacteriota bacterium
CACTAAGAGGATATCATATCTCCTGTTTTCTAATTCCTGGAGGGCCTCTTTTCCGCTTGCTAAAGAGGTGACTTCATATCCGTCTTTTAAGAGCCAGTTCGTCAGAGAATCCCTGACTATCAACTCGTCATCGACTACCATAATCTTTTTTTTGTTTACCAATTTTATCGGCCTGCAGGCTAAAAATAGGGCATATATTAATTGCAATATGCAAAGGCCCTTTATCCCAAAAATTGCTACTGCAATTTTTGTTAAATATCAAAATTCAAAATAAAGGTGAGGTACAGGGTTTAAGTTGCATGGTTTTTCTTGCCCCTGGACATTAAACCTTTCACATTATACCTTAACCCTGATAGCTAAGAATAAAAAAGTGAAATTAAATCTCCCCATTTTCCTCCTGCCTTTTATGTTTTGTACTGCCTAAAAAATTCAAACGTATCTTTTGGGTTTATAACTATTTTTTTCTGGATGTTTTCTTATATTCTTTGACCGGCAACTTTATTATAAAAGTAGACCCTTTATTTACTTCACTTTTAACCTCAATAACCCCCCTGTGATCTTTAATAATTCCATATACGACGGAAAGGCCTAAACCTACACCCTTTCCCTCCTTTTTTGTAGTAAAAAAGGGATCGAAAATTACGGGCAGATTATCTTTGGGGATGCCTTTTCCGGTATCACTTATTTTTAATTCTAAGTATTTATTGCCGGTCTTGTATAAGGTCTTAATTGTCAATACTCCACCATCCGGCATTGCTTCTATGGCATTAAAGATAATGTCCAGGAAGGTTTGTTCCAATTTTCCAAAATCTCCTGATATTTTGGGGAGATCCGGTTTTAACAGTTTTTTTATTTTTATATTTTGAAGGATAATCTGATGTTCACTCAGCAATAAAATTCGATCAAGAACAGTATTAATATCTAAATCCTGAATCTCCAGTTTTGTCTGGCGGGAAAAGGCAAGAAGATTGGAAACAATCTTTCCGCATCGGCTTGTTTCAGCCTCCATCAGATTGAGGTACTTTACGAAAGATTTAATATCCGAAGCAGAAAATGAATTGTCATTAATGGTCCTCAGCATCAGTTTAATGTAAGTCAGTATTCCCGTTAAAGGATTATTTATTTCATGAACCACGCTGGCTGATAGTTTCCCCAGTGAACTCATCTTTTCTGAGTGAAGAAGCTGGGCCTGAGACTGCTTCAGTTCCTCTTCCATCTTTAATTTCTCTCTAAGATCGGTGAATATACCCACACTGGCTATCTCTCTACCATTATCATAAAGCATTGCCCCTGAAAGGCTTATAGGAATATCTTCTCCATTTTTATTTATAACGGTTACCTTTATAGATTTTAATCTTCCTTTGCCCCCATACTCATTGCTTCTAATCTTTTTCATTATATTATGAGCCATACCCGGAGGATAAATCTCTGTTATACGAACTTTTCCTATTACTTCTTCCGACTTACTTCCTAACAATTCCTCAGCACTTTTATTGAAAATGATAATATTGCCTTTAATATCAGCGGCAATTATTCCATCCACCGAACTTTCGATCAAATTATAGAAAAAATCATTTGCATGTCTCAGTTCGTTTTCTATCTTTTTTCTCTCTGAGATGTCGATATTTATTCCTTCATATCCAATTATTTCCCCCTGTTCATTCTTTCTAATATGAGCCGTTAAAAGAATCGGTATTTTGCTTCCATCCCTTTTCTTAAAATTAATCTCATAATCCTTTACAAAGCCTTTCTTTTCAATAATCTTCTGAAAAATTTTTCTATCCATGGGGTTCTGGTAAAGGTCTCTGGCAATATCAATGGATAAAAACTCTTCTTTATTTTCATAGCCTAACATATCAAGCATGGCCTGATTACAATCAAGAAACCTCCCTTCATCTTTATTGCTTATAAAGATTCCATGACGGCTCCTTTCAAATAAATTACTGTATTTCTCTTCAGATTTTTTCAACGCTTTTTCAAAGTTCTTCCTTTTGGAAATATCCCTAAGATAAACATTGGTTTTTATTTTATTATCTTTTTCCGGTACCTGGACAAAGCATATCTGGATGTCTTTATAATCTCCCTTTGCAGTTCTGATCCTTGAATTTACATAAAATTTACTATTAGAGTGATTTTGAGGTAAGATTGTTTCTCTTAAAAATTTTATAAATTTTTTTTCCATAAGAGAAAAATCTTTACCAATTAACTCTTCTGCTGGATAGCCGGTTATATCCGAGGCCATTAAATTAGCATACTCAATCGAGTAATCTTCATTCAAAACAAGTATGCCTTCGTCGCTCATTTCCACTAAACTTCGAAACCGTTGGTAAAGAGATCTCATTTCATCTTCCAGGACAGAGATATTAAAATTACCCACTATTTTTTTAATATGCATACTCAAATTAATCCCTGTCAACGCAGATAAATAAAAACCGTTTTTGTTGATCTTATATAATATTATCTCTGCACTAAACAGTTGCGATTTAATATCAAATGTTATGTAAAATAAAATTATTGGTATGTCAACATTAAACCCAAAAAATCATATTAAAATTCTTGACAATGTATATAAGGGGTGTTATAAATATGAATGATTATTCATTCATTTTTGCCGGGAAAGTTTTAGCAATGTCAGAATATTAAATATCATTTTAACCATTTAAAGAAATTTTATGTTTAATAAACCCCCTACTGGCTAAAGTATTAAGGACATATATAAATTTTTGATTCTTAAGGAAATATTAAAAGATGGCGACCCAGGAATTAAATAAATTGGAAAAAGATTCCCATCTCCCTCCTTCAATTACCCCCTCAAATACAAAGTTTTCAGAACTGGTTATGAAAGAGAGCGGTGAAAACATTAACCTCTGCTATCAGTGCCAGAAATGTTCCGCCGGATGTCCGATAAGTTTCGCCATGGATATCCTGCCCCATCATATTATAAGAATGGTGCAGTTAGGATTGGAAGAAAAGGTGCTTCAATCAAAAACTATCTGGCTCTGCTCCGCCTGTGAGACATGCGGCACCCGCTGTCCCAATGATATTGATATCGCAAAGGTGAATGATACCTTAAAACAGAAGGCGGAAAAATCAGGTTTGTCTTTAGGAGAAAAAAATGCACCTCTGTTCCATTCAGCCTTTGTCTCATCCATTAAGAAAAGGGGCCGGGTATATGAGCTGGGTATGATTCAGGAATATACCCTAAAATGCGGAGACTTTGCGGAGAAGTTCAAGGCTGGAGATTTTCTTAGAGATGCAAAATTGGGATTGAAGATGTTCATAAGAAGAAAATTAAAACTCTATCCCCAGAAGATAAAGGGTGTAAACGAGGTAAAAAAGCTTTTTAAACAGACTTAAGAAGGAGAAACCATAATTTATGAAAGTTTCTTATTATCCTGGATGTTCATTACACGGCACTGCTCTGGAATACGCAGAGTCTGCGGAGGTGGTATGTAAAATTCTTGATATCGGCCTTGAGGAACTGGATGATTGGAATTGTTGCGGCGCATCTTCAGCCCATAGTACCGATACGGAACTGGCAATTTCTTTAGCCGCAAGAAATTTAGAAATTGCTGAAAAAGCCGGATTGAAGGATCTTGTAATTCCTTGTGCGGCTTGTTTTCAAAGAACAAAAGTAGCGGAATATGAATTATTAAATCATCCCGATTCCCATAAGAATTTTTCCTATAAAGGAGATGTTAAAGCAAAAGACCTCCTCAATTTTATTTGTGAAGATGTGGGTCTTGATTCGGTTATTAAAAAGATTAAAAAGCCTTTAAAAGAACTTAAGGCAGTTTGTTATTATGGTTGTCTTACCATGCGTCCCCCCAGGATTACAGGAGAAAAAAACTACGAAAACCCTCAAAATATGGACAAATTATTGACTGCATTGGGGGTGGAGGTTCTTTCCTGGCCTTATAAAACGGATTGCTGCGGGGGCAGCCTGATTCTTACCAGGCCGGATATTGTAAGAGTCCTGGTAAAGAAACTGTATGAAATGGCACTTTTAGCCGGCGCTGAATGTATAGTAGCCGGCTGTCCTCTGTGCCACGGTAATTTAGACCAACGACAGGAAGAAATTTCCCGGGAGTTTGGAAAAGAGTACGATCTTCCCATATTTTACTATACAGAATTGATGGGGCTGGCAATGGGAAGTAACGAAACTACTAAATGGCTGGGAAGGCATTTGGTAGATCCAAAAAAGCTGCTAACCTTGAAAAATCTAATTTAAATAATAAATGGGATAAGAAAGGGTTTGTTAAATCATGAATAATGAAGATGCGAAGATGAATCCTGCGGGAAAGAATGGTGTTGGAGCGGTTATGGTAGTGGGAGCGGGCATATCAGGCATTCAGTCCGCTCTGGATCTGGCGGATTCAGGTTATAAAGTATATCTTGTGGAA
>JAXHUS010000404.1:0-3102 GCA_034189305.1 Thermodesulfobacteriota bacterium
AAGAAAGCATAAGGGTGGAGGGATCCTTCGGCTCTAAAAGAAGGTTGTCGGAGATATTGCCCCTGACGGACACAAAGGGAATGGGAACAAGGTTAACTCCGGCGTATTTTGTCTCCTTGATATATGTCTGACCATTCTCGTCTTTCAGTTCAATCGGCATTGATTTTTTCGGAGGATAATAAAAATCCCTGTTGCTTTCAAACTCAGGGGATACCAGCACATGATAAATCCGGTCATGGGGCCTCCCATACAACTGGGCGGCCACCATAAGACAGGAACTCATGGTCTTTCGTCCCCCTGCCACGGAAAAGAAAACAGTATCACTCAACTTTTTAGTGAATCTGAAGGTCAATTCAAGACATTTTGACAGAAGCAGTTCGTTTTCCTCCTCGCCGTTTATATCATCTATCTCCAGGCCATTGCCGTCCATTATGGTATGAACATTGTCAAAGCCGAAATCGATTGACCCGGGATCAATTGAATATTCTTTCAGGTACCGGTAATACCTCCCGTCTCTGGGTGAAAGGAGGTGTGCGTTAATCTTTTCTTTGCCCCGTCTCGTTGTAATGATATGTATGGAATCAACTTTTTTTCTCTGCTGATGAAGGGCAAAAAGGGTTTCAGTTATTACCTGGGGACTTAAACCCACAACGGAAAGAAGTACGTTCTTCACTGCCATACCCCTGTAAGTTTTATTTTGCCCAGTCCAAAGGTGGTTTGCTTTCCAATATGCACATTTTCACAGAATTTTATTAACGGAAGAAATTCAGAAAGTTCTCCGGAATATACTACTTTTCCGATTATTCCACCCATAAGCATGGACCTGTCCTGTTTGTTTGAATATCTTTTCCAGTCGAACCATGTTAAGGAAGATTTTATGACATCAACGGACTTTGCGCGTTTAACAAGCCCCCTGTAATCAAGGAGGGGTTCATTATCTCCGTAATAGTTGTTAAGGGACGATATTCGCCTCAACATTGCCCTGACAAGAACATGAAAGGACAGGGAAGCTTCAAACCTGTTTTCAAATTTAAGCCTTAACGGTACATTTAGAGTAAGTTCCAGCCTATTCACAGAAACTGCTTCATCAACGGGAGAAGCCTCAACAACCAGGGAACTTGTAAAAGCACCCCCTTTAATCTGCTTACTTTTAGAAGAATAGATAATATTATCGTCCACATAGACCCTTTCTAAGAGAAATCCCGCCCTTTTACCCCCAATCCGTCTGCCCATTCCCATCCTTCCCATTTGTTCAAAGGCATAAATAAAATACGTGATATAGTCATTTGCTCTGCCGAAAAGGATCAGGACAAAGTCAAAGGGCTCTCCCTTTTTAAAGAAGGTTTTTCTGTTTTCCGGGGGCTCAATAACATATGGAGGAGGCGGTGAGGCAATCCTCTTCTTTCCGGCAGATTCCCCCTTTAAAACTGAGGTTTCAAATACAAAAGAATAGACACACCTTTCCCTTAAAAGGCATTCCTTACAATCCTGCTTTTTTAAGGCACAGACTACCTTTTTCAAGGCATGACCCAAAATACCTCTGAATGTTGAGCCTTTATATTCGGGAAGAATGGCATCATCTTCAAACAGACAATAAAAATTATATCTTCCATATTGCATTTTGGTTCCTTTAATCAACGGCGTTTATTTTAAAGCCACGGAGACAACACCTGAATTTTAGTGAACACAGGATGAATACCTGTAAGATTGTACCATTTTAAATATAAAAATCAATATTCGCAATATTGCGCCAAATCAACATTTTTTATGGACAAAACCTAAAAAAAAATTATACATAACGATTAAAATTTATTTGAATGGTGAAGACCTTTTTATTTTAAAAGAAAGTTTAAAATAAATTAATAAAAGTTTTCGGTAAAAAAATAGTTGTTTTATGTATAGCCGAGAAAATCTGCCACTTATAATTTAAAGTTAAAAGGAGGTTTAAATTTTTATGGAATATTCAATAAGCCCGGATGGTGAGAAGTTTATGTTGCCTGATGAAGATGATTATCAACAAGAATATCGCAGGCTGTCCCAGCTCGTAAAATCACAAAAAGAAAAGGGACAGGAAATTGTTGTAGTTTTGGGGCTTGGTTTTGTTGGAGCTGTCATGGCGGCAGTTGTTGCGGATAGCACTGATAAAAATACAGGAGAACCGTCAAAATTTGTTATTGGAATGCAAAGACCCAGTACAAGAAGTTTCTGGAAGATCCCAATTTTTAACAGAGGGGTCAGTCCTGTTAAGGCTGATGATCCTGAGGTAGATGAAATCATTGAACGTTGTGTAAAGATAAAAAAGACTCTTACCGCAACATTTACCTACGATATACTGACCTTTGCGGATATATTGATAGTAGATATCCAGTGTGATTTTTTAAAAGAAGATCTTGGAAATTTAAGAACCGGTCGTGCAGAAATAAGCGCGCTGGAAGAAAGTTTCAAGATCATGGCAAAAAAAATCAAACCTGATTGCCTTGTACTGATTGAAACCACTGTTCCGCCCGGCACAACGGAGTTTATCGCATATCCGATAATCAAAAAGGGATTTGAAAAGAGGGGATTATCCCAGGAACCCCTTATCGCACATAGCTTTGAGAGGGTCATGCCCGGCAAGGATTATGTTAATTCTGTTCGTGATTTCTGGCGAGTTTGCAGCGGTGCAAATGAAACAAGCAAGGAAAGGGTTAAAAAATTTTTAAGTGAAGTATTAAACGTGGAAGAATACCCTGTAACCGTTCTTGACAGACCTATTGAGAGCGAGACGTGCAAAATTGTCGAGAATTCTTTCAGAGCCACTATACTTGCCTTTATGAACGAGTGGAGTCTATTTGCCGAAAGGAATGGCATTGACTTATTCAAGGTGATAGACGCAATAAAAGTAAGGCCGACCCACAGCAATATAATATTTCCGGGACCGGGTATCGGGGGTTACTGTCTTCCTAAAGACGGCGGCCTGGGTTTGTGGGCATACAAGCATCTCATGGGCTTTGAAGATGATATATTTAAGATTACCCCAGAAGCTATAAATATTAATGACACAAGGGGGTTGCACGCTGTCCAGCTTGTCAGGGACGCCCTCAGGAATATGGGAAGGATGGT
>JAXHUS010000405.1:0-7520 GCA_034189305.1 Thermodesulfobacteriota bacterium
AATTATTGAAACACCTTTTCATAATAAAATAATCCCCCAAATGACAGAAGAAGAAGTAGAACACATCATATCAATATATTACCAAAGATATACCTCTTTTGGTGAAAATCCCAATAATTTAATAACTATTATTTTTAAGAATCATGGGATTAACGCGGGTGCATCACAACCTCATGCCCATTCTCAAATCGTTGGAAGCAGGGTTATACCTCTCAATATAAGAAATATGATTTTTGAAGCCCAAAGATTTTTTGATAAAATTGGAATTTGTGTGGTATGTGAAGTCCTAAATTTTGAGTTGGTTGAGGAAAAGCGCGTCATTTATCAAAATGAATCCTTTGTGAGTTTAGTTCCCTATGCAGCTAATATGCCTCATGAAACCTGGATTATTCCAAAGACACATCAAGCAGGTTTTAATAGGATAACAAAAAAGGAACAAAAAGATTTGGCACAGATATTAAAAATTATCATTACTAAATTTTATAAGGCCATTAATAATCCAGATTTTAATTTTATTATTCATAGTGTTCCATATACTTTAAGTGATGTTCCATTTTTTCACTGGTATTTAAGGATAGTTCCGAGAATAGTAACCCCCGGAGGATTTGAAATAGGTACAAGAATTCATGTTAATATTGTATATCCTGAGGAATCAGCTGAAATATTAAGGAACTGTAAATAAGGGTGCCATAATAAAAAAGGCAGAATCAATAATTAATTCTGCCTTTACACTACATTAAAATAACAAAGAAATACAAAAAAATTCTTTTTACACTTAAATGGCAACTATATTACCTATCTTTCTGCCATAAATATTCAGATGCCACATATGCACTAAACACTAAATAAATTATTTGCTAAGATGATGAGTCTGAACAAAATTTTATTCAGCATCATGTAAAACACTAAATGTTGCAGTTAAAGTTGACCCGAAAGAAGTAATTGCAGTTATACTGAAATTACTTGGAGATCCATTGTACAATTTACTGTTAGGCGTAGAATTATTATTAAATGATCTATTGTCAGAAGAACCTGGATATAAGTCTCCGGCATCTCCCCGGTTATTATTCTTTTCAAGATGCCATAGACCATCAGCCTGTTCAAGGGCTACCTTGTAATGGCCAAATATATTAAAGGGGGGGTAGTACTCTTTTTTATTAGTACTCTGCTTTTCATCTATATGCCAAATGGCAAGTCCATTACCGGGCAGACCTTCATCAAATCCACTCAGTTGTCTGTTTTCAATAAGGAAGTACTCCCCAATACCCGAGGATTTACTGGGGGAAAATTGATAAACATCCATAACTTCATTCGCCGGTTCTATGGATTCCTCAGTAAGGGTCTCAGTAATCCTGGTGGGCATAACCCAGCCAAGAAAGTATTTACACCAGGCTGACATATGGGCTGGAGAATCTCCTGAGCGGTCAATATAATTCCAGCTGCCTGCCGCCATCAAGCACCAATTTCCTATACCTTCTGAACTGTTATCAATGTCATACAGGTCAGGAAGTCCTAAAGAATGGCCAAATTCATGGGCAAAGACTCCCATTGTTTGGATCTGTCCATCTAAAATTTCCGGTTGAATAATATAATCGTTGATTTTGATATTACCGCATTCCGCTTTGTCGTTGGTTGTATACTCACCTGTTCCATCCCCAAAGTAGTTGGCACTGTTTAAATTCCACCTGTGGGACCAAATATCTGTTGATTTCCCCCCGGATTCCTCGCCAGTCCCCTGGTGGACAATTGCAACAACATCACAGTAGCAGTCTCCATCCATATCGTAATCAGAAAAATCCACTACAGCATCAGCCGCAGTTACTGCCTCTATAACTAATTTAGCTGGATACCTATCATCTCCATTCGTATTATTTCTTCCATAATAGTTGTGTCTCCTTTTCGATTCGTACCATCCTGCAACACCGGCTGGTCCGGAGGATACTGTAAACACACCATAGGATATCTCTTCATAATAGTCTTTCATAGACTTGTTGCCCGGGCTGAAAAGCAGCGTTTCAAAATCTTGAGTATCATATGTCGAATTTGTGCCTTTGAAGTTTATAAGAATAACAGGAATATTAGCGGTTCCAGTGGATGTCACCGTTCTTTTGGTAACTTTTGATAATTGGGTCATTTTTCTTTGCCGAATTCGATCAAGTTCCTTTTCCTTCGGTCTGAGATGGATTTTAAGATTCATTGGAAGTTGATCCCTTCCTACAACATTTTTAGAAGGTATAAGTTTTCCATTATTATCTGTTACTGCGAAGTTCCAGTTTTGCGTGTTTTGGTCAAAAATAATGGTATAACCGTCAAGGGTTTCCCATCCGTGAGACCATTCATCACCCCACTGTATTGCAGAAAAAGTCGTTCCATCCCATTGGGTAAGCTTGTGGATAATCGGTGCAGCGGGAATACCATGACAAAAGTCTGGAAAATAATGGCATGCACTTAATATAAATATTATGATGAAAAAATATTTTTTCATAACATTCTTTTGTGTGACTGTTGAATTATATCCAATTTTATATAAAACAGCAAATAATATACATGAGTTGCTAAAAAATTTGGGGGTTATATAAATAGAATTGCAGGAAAAAAGGGGGATTTACATTTTTCACCTTTTTGCCTTTTTTCCGGCAAAAATCTCGTCAAGAATAATGACAATGGGACTTGCAATATATATGGAAGAATATGTTCCTACAATAATTCCAATAAGCAGGGCAAAAGCAAAATTATGTATCACCCCTCCTGCGAGAAAAAATATTGAAAGCACGACAAAAAGAGTGGTTGTGGATGTAAGGATCGTTCTGCTTAACACCTCATTTATACTACTGTTTATAATATTGGGCAGCTTTTCTCTTTTCCGTTTGCGAATATTTTCTCTTATCCTGTCGTAGACAATAATTGTGTCGTTTAAAGAGTAACCAACAATTGCAAGAAGGGCGGCAATAATTGTCAGGTTAAATTCTTTATTGGTTATTGAAAAAATACCCACGGTTATCAACACATCATGAACCAGGGCAGCGACCGCCCCCACTGCAAATTTAACTTCAAATCTAACGGTTATATATATAAGAATTCCTAAGAGGGCATAAAAGATAGAATTAATCCCTTTTTTTCGTAAATCCTTTCCTACTTTTGGCCCTACCATTTCCACCTTGCGAATTTCAAATTGCTCATTTGTAAATCTTTTTAAAAGATTGGCCTTTACGTTTTCAGTCAGCCATTCCATTCTTTCATCACTGATCTTTGTTCGAATTATAAATTCATAATCTTTTGCCTCCCCGTATTGCTGGATTGTACTTTTTCCAATTTCCGTTTCCTTTAGAAGTTCTTTTACTTCAGAGGTAGTTATAGATTCGTTAAATTTTACCTGAATCGAAGTTCCCCCCGCAAAATCAATTCCATAAAGGGGACCCCCTTTTATGACAAGGGAAATGATGCCGCAAAGAATGAGGATAAGGGAAAAAATCATGGCGGCCTTACGCTTCCCAACAAAATCAATATTGATTCCTGGTTTTATAAATTCCACTTTAATACTCCTTGATCTAAATGCTTAGTTTTTTTATCCCTTTTTTAAACAGAACAAAATCATAGATAAATCTGGATACAATAACAGCGGTAAAAACACTTGCTATAATCCCGATTATGAGGGTTACTGCAAATCCTTTAATGGGACCCGTTCCAAATTGAAAAAGGACTATTGCTGCAATTATCGTAGTAATGTTTGCATCAAGGATTGTTTTGAGTGCCTTTGAGAAACCGCTGTCTATTGCTGCTTTCGGTGTTTTACCCGTTCTCAGTTCTTCTCTTGTTCTTTCAAAGACTAACACATTGGCATCTACAGCCATCCCGATAGTTAAAATGATTCCGGCAATGCCCGGCAATGTTAATGTTGCCCTGAAGGCTGAAAGGGCTGCCAAAATTAAAAATAAATTGAGGATAAGTGCGAAGTCGGAAACTATTCCAGAGAGTTTATAATATACAACCATAAAGATGATAACCAGAATTCCTCCTATCACCATGGAGAGGAATCCTGCATTAATTGAGTCATGTCCCAGGGAAGGGCCCACGGTACGATTCTCTAATATTTTAACCGGTGCCGGTAAAGATCCTGATCTTAATATAATAGCAAGATCATGTGCTTCTTCGGTTGTAAATCTTCCTGTAATTTGCGCTCTGCCTCCGGAAATTCTCTCTCTAATTTCCGGGGCGGAATAGACTGTATTATCAAGTATTATTGCAAGATGTTTTCCCACATTGTTTGAAGTAATTCGGTCAAAAACCTTTGCTCCTCTGGAATTAAATTCCAGGGAAACATATGGTTCGTTAAAATCCGACTGGATACTTACCCTTGCATTTTTCAAGGCTTCTCCTGTCATAAGGGTGCGTTTTTTAATTAAAAAGGGTCTGAAGTTTACTTTTCCCGTTTCCGGGTCCACTACTTTCTGGTATAATATTTCATCTTCAGGGGGTATAGAACCTTTTAGCGCTTCGGGAAGATTCCCCCTGTCATCTACAAGTTTAAATTCTAGAAGTGCGGTTTTACCTAAGAGGGATATTGCCCTTTCAGGGTCTTTTATTCCCGGCAATTGAATAAGTATTCTTTCCTGACCGTGACGTGCTACTGTAGGTTCTGTGACACCAAATTGGTCAATCCTGTTTCTTATTGTCTCAAGCGCCTGGTCCACAGCAGACTTTTTAATGTATTCCACCTCTTCCGGCTTTAATGAAAGGGAAAAAGCAAGTATATTACCCTCTTCTTTAGGAGTAGAAAACTCAAAGGAAAAATTTTCTTTAAGAATTTCTTTAAACTCATCTTCATATTTCTTTTCAACTTCAGCAAGGATATTATCCCCTTTTACCCTTGAAATTGACACAAAGGGAATATTTTTATCATCCAAAACCTCTTCAAGATCGCCGGTTATTCTTTCCGCAATGCTTTCAACGGCTTTTTCAGTATCAACCTCTAAAATAAGGTGCATACCACCCTGAAGATCAAGGCCGAGATGAATTTTTTCAGAAGGGAAGATACTTTTCCACCAGCCTGGAAGATCATCTATAAAGTTCGGGATAATATAAAATACGGAAATAATTAAAACTCCCAGAATAAGAAAAAATCTACCGCGAAGTTTTTTAGGCATTTAAATTTCCTTTCATTTTAGTTCACTCTTTCCGGCTATATAAGTTCTGTAAACTTTAATCTTAACTTTATCTGCAATCTCTAAGGTTAAAATGGTATCTGTAAGCCCAACAATCTTTCCATGGATTCCACCTGAGGTTATAACCTGATCACCCTTCTTTAATGAATTCAACATTGCCTGATGTTGTTTAGTTTTCTTTTGTTGAGGAAGAATAAGTAAAAAATAGAATATCAAAAAAATTAATATTAGAGGAATAAAATTTATAAAGGTACTTCCTGCTGACCCACCTCCGGCATTTTGTGCGAATGCTTCTATATTCACAGAATTCACCTCCTTTTATTATTTAATAAGCATTCCGTTAGCAATTTCACTTCTCTGCAAAGATAACGGATTTGAAGAAAAAATCAATAATTTCCAGTTAACCGTCGTTTATACAACTTTTGTGTTATATGCCGACAGATTATTGCCGGCAATTGATTGCTGACTGTTATTTTCCCTCATTAAATAAAAGTTTTTACAAAACTCCGAAAAACGTTCTTCAAAAATTGCAATTCTTACTTCTTTTAATAAGTTAAGATAATAATATAGATTATGAATAGTTCCAAGTCTGGCAGCTAAAATTTCTTTTTCAATATGAATGTGCCTTAAGTATGCTCTGGAGTAATTTCTACATGTATAGCACATACATTCATCTTCTATCGGAGAATCATCATACTTAAAACATGCATTCTTTATGATTATCCTGCCAGAAGAAGTAAAAAACATTCCATTCCGAGCATTACGGGTCGGAAGCACGCAGTCGAAAAGATCGACTCCCCTTTTAATTCCTTCTATTATATCCTCAGGGGTGCCCACCCCCATTAAGTATCTGGGTTTGTCTTCAGGTATGGAAGATGTTACTTCAGAAACAATATCATTTCTTAATTCCATATCCTCCCCAACACTAAGACCACCAATAGCAAATCCGGGGAAATTCTCCTCAACTAATTCACAAGCGCTCATCCTGCGCAATTCCGTAAATATTCCACCCTGAATGATTCCAAAGAGTGCCTGATTTACATTTTTGTGGGCTTTTTTACATCGTTTTTCCCAGGCAATAGTCCTTTTTAGTGAGTCCAGGCAGTAATTATAATCGACTGACATTGGAGGACATTCATCAAGACACATAATAATATCCGCTCCCAGGGCCGCTTGTATCTCCACCACCTTCTCAGGAGTAAAAAAATGCATGGAACCGTCAAGATGGGACTTAAAGAGAATCCCATCATCATTTACTTTCATAAGGGGGCTCAGGCTGTAAGTTTGAAATCCTCCACTATCAGTTAGAAGAGGGGAATCCCAGTTCATAAATTTATGTAACCCGCCAAATTTTTTAATTACGTCTGTTCCGGGACGCAAATATAGATGATAAGTATTCCCCAGGATAATCTCTGTTCCGATTTCTTTCAAATCGTCAGGAGTAAGAGCCTTTATTGTAGCTTTTGTACCTACCGGTATAAATGCAGGGGTGGAGATTTTTCCATGTAATGTTATAATCTCTCCCATACGTGCAAGATTTGAAGAGTCCCTTTTAATGAGTTTAAATTCCATCGGTTATCAGCATCCCATCGCCGTAACTATAAAAATAATAATTTTCCCTTACTGCCTCCTTATAAATTTTTAACGTAAAATCTTTACCTAAAAAGGCTGATACAAGTAGGAAAAGTGAGGACTTTGGAAGATGAAAGTTCGTAATTAAATTTTCCACACATTTAAATTTATATCCCGGATAGATATAAAGAGAAGTCAATCCTTTTTTCGCTTCTACCTTTCCATTATATTTTGCGGCGCTTTCAAGGGCTCTTACCACTGTTGTTCCCACTGCAAAAAGTCGATTTCCTTTTTCTTTTGCCTGATTTATCTTTTTTGCGGCATCTCTTTTTATCTGAAAAAATTCGGGATGAATCCTGTGTTCTTCTACTACCTCACTCCGCAATGGCTGAAATGTACCCCAGCTTACATGCAGTGTAATAGTTACAATAGCTATACCCATTTCCTTTAATGACCTGATTAGTCCCTGACTAAAATGTAAAGATGCGGTTGGGGCTGCCACTGCTCCTGGAATTTTTGCAAAGATGCTCTGGTATCTTTTACGGTCAAACTTTTCTGCTTCTCCATTATTTTCCCTTTTGATATAAGGTGGAAGGGGCACTTCGCCAATTTCTTCCAACGTACTAAAAAAATCTTTTCCCCAGGAAAATCTGGCAAGATATACCTCCTCAAATGAAGAACCTATAATTTCTGCTTCAAAGCCCTTATTGAGAATAATATGGGAAGGAATTTTATCTTTTTTTGAAGAATTGACAAGCACTTCCCATATCTGTTCATCTCCCTTTT
>JAXHUS010000406.1:0-3043 GCA_034189305.1 Thermodesulfobacteriota bacterium
TCAGGTTCCGGTTTTTTCATAACTTTCGGACGAACGGTAGACATCTGTGGCCGATGGCGAGGACACTTTATTGTAGCCATTATATTGCCACCAAAGGCAGGGCGCGTTTGAAGGAGAAGGTCGCTATCTTCTTCAATATCCAATCCTGTACAATCAGCAGTCAGACCGGTCTGAATTCGAGAAGCAACGCGGGGCGCCAAATCTCTGCCAGTTGTCGTTGCGCCATATAATACTATTGCAGGTTTGTATATAGCAATAACTGCAGATAATGCGGTTGCATAAGTATCGGTCAGATAAGTTGTTAAAGTTTCATTATCCACTAAATAAACCTTATCGGCCCCATGCGCAAACAGGTCTTTTGCCAAAGATTCAACCTGGTAACCCGGCAGGACGGCAGAAAGATCCTGACCCAATTTGTCCGCCAGTTTCCTTCCTTCACCTAAAAGCTCATAAGAGCAATTTTTCATTTCCCCGTTATGCTGTTCTGCAAATACCAATACCCCCTTATATTGTTCAATATTTTCAGTGCCTTTTCCGGCCCCCCTTTCTATTATTATTGCATCAAACTCGCAAGCATTGGCGCAGGCACCACAAACTGTACACTCATCTTTAATATAAGCCTTTTTTTCGATAATCTCCATTGCCCCAAAAGGGCAGGCAATTGTACATTTTTTACATCCTGTACATTTCTCTAAATCAATCTGAATTCCCATCTAAACATCCTCTTTATATACAAAATAAATTATTTTAATTTATAGCTTTTTCTTCCTTTAAAATTTCTAAAATCTTTTTAGCCGCATCGTCATATGAAAGGCCTTCAAATTTTTGACCACCAGCCCTTGTTTCAGGGCTGAAAACTTTTACCACATTTGTAGGAGACCCGCCCAAGCCGATTCTATCACCTTCCAGATCAAGGTCAGATGCTTTCCATATAATTATTTCCTTTTTTAAAGCCTGCATTATACCTTTGTATTTGGGGATACGAGGTTCATTCAATCCTTTTACTGCAGTTAAAAGTGCCGGCATCCGGCATTCTACTACTTCTATACCGCCTTCTATTTCCCTATGGGCTACTATCTTTTTCTTCTGAATTTCCAATTTATTTATATATGTTATTTGCGGAATATGAAGATTTTCTGCAATACTTGGTCCAACCTGGGCAGTATCACCATCCGTTGCCTGCTGGCCACAAAAAATTAAATCAAATTTCCCTATTTTTTTAATTGCCATTGATAATGTATACCCTGTGGCAAGGGTATCTCCTCCGGCAAACGCCCGATCAGTCAACAGCACTGCTTCATCTGCGCCCATGCTTAAACATTTCCTAAGGGCTTCTTCGGCTTGAGGGGGTCCCATTGTAAGAATTGTAACCTTCGCATCAATTTTTTCTTTAATTCTTATTGCTTCTTCAACGGCGTATTCATCAAAAGGATTAACTATGGAAGGCACTCCTTCTCTAATAATAGTCCCGGTTTCAGGGTCTGTTTTAACCTTTTCAATCTCTGAAATATCTGGAACCTGCTTTATGCATACAATAATATCCACTGGTCTACCTCATTTTATGTTTTATGAATTAAAATATGAAAAATTATTCAAAAGAAGAAATTAAAACCATTTTCAACTATAGTTTTTTCACTTTCTATTTTTAGTATCTGTTCAAGATTCAAAGAATTTTGAACAGATACTATATAACTTTATACCTGTATACCATGCAATCTCTTTAAAGAGGCCGCCTGATCAATCTGGGTTCTTAACATGGTAATCTCTTCTTCTGTTGGAGGATCTGTTGAAGGAACTTTATCCGGAACAATTATATCAAAACCGGTTTTTTCCACAACTTCTTCCACGGTATGGCCAGGATGGACAGATTTTATCCGCATAGCTTTTGTTTCCTCATCAAAATCCATTACTGCAATTGGACTGATAATTTCTGCAGGTCCATTTGGATTCCAGCCATACTTTTCAAAATTCCAGCTCTTTCTGTCACCATGCTTGTTTTTATATCCAGGAGCAGAAATAAAATCTACCTCTTCTACAAATGTCCGGGTATCATGATTTCTGGTATAGATATAATATCTATCCATAAATGTTGCAAAGGTCTGCAGTCCTATAATTCCAGGGCCTCTAAAGGTAGGCTTATCAACCGTTCCTCTGATGGAAATATTCTGATTTCCATATTTATCTACCTGCATTGCACCCAAAAAGAAAACATTACAATGCTGTCTTGGTCCCCCTGCAGATAATTGAATCTCATCATGTCCCCTGATAATCTTTTCACATACCGCCATAAATCGATATTCAAAGGGAATATACATAGGGGTTTGCCTTGGAAGTTTTGCCTGAGCCAAACTGGACCAACCAATGCCCGATAAATAAAGTGTATTGGGCGCATGAAGCTTCATCGCCAAAAGCGCCCCATTATAAACAACATCATTATAAAAACCAGGGCCGATAATCTTATCGGTAAATTTAATCTGACGGCAAATCAAGATAGACTGTAATTCGGAAATGGTGTATTCACCTTCATAAACTTTTGACATGATACTTAACCTCCTTAAATCATAATTTGTCTTAGGGTTAAAAGCTTTGTAATACCTCCAACTGCTTCTAAATATTCAGCCTGTGTTTTGCAACCGTAAACATATTTATCCAGATATTCCTTAAATGCTTCAGGTTTTCTTGCGGCTTTACAATATTCTTTAACATGCAGTGAATCGTGGGCATAACAACCCGGCCCTTCATCCGGATGGGCGCCATAAGGCACATCAACGACATAGTCCGCCCTTGTTGGACCACCCATGATAACCACGCGTGGATCCCTTCTCATGTATTCATTGGGTACTATTTCTTCAGCCTGAACAATAATTGCTTTTTTGGTTGCATTTGAAAGCATAAACTCAGCAAATACACTCCCGTTAAAAATACAATTACCGTATGGATCAACCTTGCTGGCATAAATTAAAGAAACGTCAAGGGGTGTAGGTGGAACTTTAATCCATTTTGTACCGTCAACCTCAATTTCTTCCAGATCGGGGTTTATTGA
>JAXHUS010000407.1:0-2729 GCA_034189305.1 Thermodesulfobacteriota bacterium
GGAGCCGGCCCCCCTTGGAATTAAAGGGATACCATTTTTTGCTGCAAGGATACATAAAGACTTGATTTCAGATGTATTATGAGGAAAGACGACCAGGTCGGGAAGGAATCTTAAATTGGTGGCATCATAGGAATAGCATGTCCTATGGAGTTTTTGACGATAAACCCCGTCCTCTCCAAAAATGTCTTTTATTTCCTTAATTATATTTTGATCCATATTAATAAAATGTCAAATGTCAAAGCTCAAAATCAAAATGACGAAATGTCAAAACGTTATTCGTTATTCGTAAAATAAGCCCAGAACTATCTAATAACAAATAACCATTAACTAATATCATTCTTAGCATTTGAACTTTTAACCTGATAGCATAGGAATTTTCATTTGCCGGCTTATAAATATTCGTCAAAGGGTTAGGGTTGTGCAACTCGTTTCGGTACTCAGGTATAGTAAACAGCAGGCTTAAGCCTGCTGTTGTTGAAGAATAACGTAACCGATACACCATAGACGTTATCTTGATTAAATGTTCTGTTAGCATCAATTTCGAGATATTTTATAATCATTTAAATAATTTGTCCTATTGTTGTATAGTTTGCTTTATTTTACAGGATAACATATATTAAACAGATAATATAAATGTAAATTTAATAGTAAAATTACAACCTTGAAGGCAAAACTGATTCTTATTTTCTCCCCCCTTTTTATACTTTCCCTTCTGTCAGGGAGTTTTTTTTTAGCATCCCGAAGCCCAAGGCCGGTTTTAAAGCAGTTAATCATTTCATCCATCGGCGACGCTTCTTTTTTAAATCCCATCCTTGCCCAGGATTCGTCATCGTCGGATATTTGCGGCTTTGTTTTCAACGGACTCTTAAAATATGACCGTAATCTTGAAATTATAGGGGATCTGGCTGAACGATGGGAAATAACAAAGACAAAAAAACCTGTTATTACCTTTCATCTTCGTAAAAATGTCTTATGGCATGACGGAGTGAAATTTACGGCACAGGATGCCCTTTTTACATATAAAAAGATTATGGATAAAAATACAAACACTGTAAGAAGAAGCGATTTTATGCTGATTGATAAGGCAGAGGCAATAGACCCCTATACATTTTGTGTGACTTATAAAGAGCCTTTTTCTCCCGCCCTTGAAGCATGGACTATAGGGATTATCCCTGAACATATCCTTGCGCAGGAGGATATAAATACTTCAAAATTTAATAGAAATCCCGTTGGTACTGGTCCTTTTGTCTTCAGGGAATGGGTATCCGATGAAAAAATAGTGCTTACGGTAAATGAGAATTATTTTGAAGGAAAACCGAAATTGGACAGGATTGTATACAGAATACTTCCGGAAACATCAATAAGCGAGATTGAATTTTTAACGGGCGGTCTGGATTACTACGGTGTTTCTCCCCATCAATACAGCAGGATGCAAGGGCAAAAGGACATTTATCTGTTTAAAAAGCCTTCCTTAGGCTATACCTATATCGGCTATAACCTTAAAAACCCTCTTTTTAAAGACAGGAGGGTCAGAATGGCCTTTGACCATGCAATCAACAAAAAGGAGATTGTTGAATATATCCTGTATGGGTTGGGTGAAGTGGCTACCGGGCCCTTCCCGAATCATTTATGGTATTCCAATAAAGGAGTAAAACCTAATTTTTATAGTCCCGAAAAAGCAAGGGCTCTTCTTAAAGAATCGGGATGGGAAGATAAAGATGGAGATGGAATTGTAGAAAAAGAAGGAAAATCATTTAAGTTCACTCTTATTACCAATAGCGGAAATGATATGAGGAAGGATATAGGAGTTCTTTCGCAAAGGTATCTAAGGGAAATCGGAATTGATGTTAAGTTTGAACTTTATGAATGGTCGGTATTCTTAAAAAATAAGATCAATCCGAAAAATTTTGATGCCTGTATTTTGGGCTGGGGGCTCAGTGTTGACCCTGACTGTTATCAAATCTGGCATTCAAGTCAGATTAAAAGCGGATTCAATTTTATATCATATAAAAATCCCGAGGTTGACAGGTTGCTTACTGCCGGGAGAAGGGAATATGATATGCAAGTTAGAAAGGAAATTTACTGGAAAGTTCACGAATTAATCGCTTTTGATCAACCTTATACCTTCCTGTATGTCCCCCTTGCAATATCTGCCCTGTCCCGTAGATTTGTAATTGAAAAAGGAGGAGAATTAAGTCCTGTTAAGATGGAAAAAGGGGGTATTTTTCATGATCTTATATGGTGGAAGGTTAAGGGAGAAGAAGAGATAAGGGTATATTAATCCCAAAAATTGCGGTTGCAATTTTTAGTAAATTAAAATTCAAACTTCAAAATACATGTTAAAGTATATTTTTAAAAGAATTCTTCAGACCATTCCTACACTATTCGGAATAACGGTTATTTCTTTTTTTATAATTAATCTTGCCCCCGGAACCCCCATCGGGATGACGTTGAATCCCAAAGCCTCACCTGAAGTAATAAAACAGATGGAGAAGAATTATGACCTTGACAAACCCTATCATGTTCAATATCTACTGTGGATAAAAAAGTTGTTTACAGGGAATTTATACTCCTTTAAAGATGGGAAGCCGGTAATGAAAAAAATAATTGAACGGTTGCCCGCAACTATTATTCTGAATCTAATAGCCGCAGTGATTATCTATTTCCTTGCCATACCCCTGGGAGTTTTTTCAGCTACAAAACAATATTCCCTCGGCGATAATCTGGGG